>NZ_JBWKZF010000010.1:0-176096 GCF_059424195.1 Caulobacter sp. GW456-12-1-14-TSB4 | reverse complement strand
GCGTGGGGCCGTGACGGAAGGGGAATGGGGGCGTCGGTCACGGTCTTCGGGGCGTTGGTCGATCCTGGACGTATGTACCTTCCAGCAGCCGAAGGGTTCGATCGGTCCCACGTTGGAACGACAGGTGATCGCGATAATAGGCTCGGCCGGCCTGGCCCATGGCGTCGTGATGCTCGGGCGAGGCGTCGGCCAGGGCGGCGATGATCGCCGCCAGGCCTCGCGCGTCGCCGGGCGCGGCCGTCACCCCGGCGCCCGAGCGGGCCAGGATCTCGGCGGCCTCGCCCGCCACCGAGGCGACGATCGGGCGGCCCATGGCCAGGTAGAACTGGGTCTTGGACGGGATGGTGATCCGGAACAACGGGTCGTCGGTGAGGCACATCAGGAGGGCGTCGGCGCGGGCGAAGATCTCGACGATCTCGCGCTGGCCGACGCGTGGGGCGAAGCGGACGATCTGGACCCCGGCTTCGGCGGCGCGGGCGCGCAGCGGCCCCAGCTCCAGGCCGTCGCCCTGCAGCACGATCTCGATGTCGGTCCGTTGCGCCTGGAGTAGCGCGGCGGCGTCGATCACCGTCTCCAGCCCCTGAGCCCTACCGAGATTGCCGCCGTAGACGAGGGTGAAGCGATCGCGTGGCGCGGCGGCCGATGAGGCCTCGGGTATCGACGCGGGCAGGTCGGCCCAGTTGCGGATCGTGGTGACCTTGGCCTCAGGCACGCCGCGCGCCAGCAGGGCCCGTCGCATGCCTTCGGACTGGGCGACCACGGCGGCGGCGCGGCGATAGACGAAGCCGCAGACCGCGCCGAGCGGTCCGACCAGCCGATCGGCCCCGGCCATGCCGGTGGCCGCCACCGTGTCGGGCCACAGGTCCTGGACGTCCAGCACGAACGGCAACCCGCGCGCCCATCCCGACAAGGCCGCGGCTAGGCCCACCGTGATCGGCGGGTGGTAGACGTAGGCCAGGTCGAACCGCCGCTGGCGCAGCAGTCCATAGACCAGGGCCGACAGGAAGAACGACAGGAAGTTCACCGACCGTCGCAGACTGGAGGCGTCGTGGCTGGGATAGAGCGGCAGGCGCACCACCTCGACGCCTTCGACCACCTCGCGCCGCATCCAGGCCATGCGGTAGCCGGGATAGAGCCGCCCGGTCGGATAGTTCGGAAACCCGGTGACCACCGTCACCTGGTGCCCGGCCGCCTCCAGGGCGCGGACGAAGGCCAGTCCTTTGAGGATGTTGGGCTCGGGCTCGAACCACTGCGTCAGGTACAGGATACGCATCGGAATCTGGGATGGGTCCTTAGGCTTTGAACCATGGCTGGGGTCAGCCGCACCTATCGACATCGGCGGGGCTGCCGCCTGAGGTCAGACAAGGTTGCGCGCCGTATGTGCTCCCAAGGCGGTCCACTGGTTCCATTCTTCGATTGGAAAGCGCTCTACGCCGAGCGCGCCGACACGTTCGGACGCATCCTTCACGAGACGGCCGCCTCGGGCGGCTTCATCCTGCAATCGGCCGTCGACGGCTTCGAGACGGCCCTGGCCGACTATCTGGGCGTGCGCCACGCGATCGGCGTTTCGGACTGCACCAACGCCATGCTGCTAGGCCTGCGGGCCTCGGGGCTGGAGCCCGGCGCCGAGGTGATCATCCCCGGCCACAGCTTCATCGCCGCTGCTCAGGCGATCCACCACGCCGGCGGCCGCGCCGTGCCGGTCGAGCTTTCCGAGCGCGACTGGCTGGTCGATCCGCAGGCCGTCCGTGCGGCGATCACGCCCCGGACCCGGGCGATCATGGCCGTGCACGTCAACGGCCGGGTCTGCGACATGGACGCTCTGCTGGAGATCGCCGAGGAGCACGATCTGGCCGTCTACGAAGACGCCGCCCAGGCCCTGGGCGCGCGGCTGGATGGCCGCGTGGCCGGCCGCTTCGGCGCCTGGGGCGCGTTCAGCTTCTATCCGTCCAAGACCCTGGGCTGCTTTGGCGACGCCGGGGCCCTGGTCACCGACGACGACGACCTGGCCGACACCGTGCGGGCCATGCGCAACCACGGGGCCGGCCGCGACAAGGTCATCCCGGCGGACATCGCGGTGTGGGGCGCGAACTCTCGGCTCGACAACCTCCACGCCGCCGTCCTGGCCTACAAGCTGACCTATTACGACGAGGCCATCGCCCGCCGCCGCCAGATCGCCGCCCGCTACCAGGACGCCTTTAGCGATGTGCCGGCGTTGGAGCTGCCGCCGGGGCCGGACGCCTCCAACCGCTTCGACATCTTCCAGAACTACGAGGTCTGCTGCGACGCGCGCGACGCCTTGCGCGCCCACCTCTCCGAGCAGGGGATCGGCACGATCGTGCAGTGGGGCGGCACGGGCCTGCACCAGTTCCGCAACCTGGGCTTCGACCAGAGCCTGCCGCGCACCGACCGCTTCTTCGCCCGCTCGCTGCTTCTGCCGATGAACCACCTGTTGAGCGACGGCCAGGTCGGGCGGGTGATCGACGTCGTGCGCGGGTTCTTCGCGTGAGCACCGAAGCGCTCGACACCAGGAGCCTGGCCCAGCGCCTGCGCCGCCACGTCGTGCGGATGTGCGCCTCGGGCAAGAGCTCGCACGTCGGGTCGGGGCTCTCGATGGCCGACATCATCGCGGTGCTCTATGGCGAGGTGCTGCGGGTCGATCCGGACAATCCCCAGTGGCCGGACCGCGACCGCTTCATCCTGTCGAAGGGTCACGCCGGCGCCTGCGTCTACGCCGCCCTGGCCGAGCGGGGTTTCATGCCGCTGTCGATGCTGGAGCGGCACTACCAGAACGGCTCGGTCCTGTCCGGGCACGTCAACCACAAGGGCGTGCCGGGGGTGGAGATGTCGACCGGCTCGCTGGGCCACGGCCTGGGCGTCGGGACCGGCATGGCCTTGCAACTGCGCCGGGCGGGCGGGACCCAGCGGGTCTATGTCGTGCTCAGCGACGGTGAGTGCGACGAGGGCTCGAACTGGGAGGCGGCGTTGTTCGCGGCCCACCACCGGCTGTCGAACCTTTGCGCGGTGATCGACTACAACAAGCTGCAGGCCCTGGCCTCGATCGAGGACACGATCCGGCTGGAGCCCTTCGCCGACAAGTGGCGGGCCTTCGGCTGGAAGGTCGTCGAGGCGGACGGCCACGACCACGCCGCCCTGAAGGCCGGCTTCGCGCGCGCCACGGTGTCCGATCGCCCCACCTGCATCGTCGCCCACACGGTGAAGGGGCGGGGCGTGTCGTTCATGGAGAACTCGGTGCTGTGGCACTACCGCGCCCCCGCCGGGGAGGAGCTTGCGGCCGCCTTTGCTGAACTGGACCGGGTCGAGCTGGAGGCCGCCGATGCGTGACAGCTTCATCCGCGCCCTGACCGAACTGGCGGCCGAGGATTCGCGCGTGATGCTGGTCGGCGGCGACCTGGGTTTTTCGGTCCTGGACGACTTCATCGCCCGCTTCCCAGACGCCTACGTCAATGCCGGCATCGCCGAGCAGAACATGACGGCGGTGGCTTGCGGCATGGCCCTGTCCGGCGCGCGGGCCTACACCTATTCGATCGCCAATTTTCCAACGCTGCGGTGCCTCGAACAGCTCCGCAACGACGTCTGCTACCACCGGGCCGATGTCACGGTGGTCGCGGTCGGGGGCGGCTTCTCCTACGGCCAGCTGGGCATGTCGCACTTCGCGACCGAGGACCTGGCGATCCTGCGCGCCCTGCCGGAGATGACGGTGGTGGCGCCGTCCGACCCCTGGCAGGCCTACGCGCTGACCCGTCAGATGCACGCGCGGGGCGGGCCAGGCTATCTGCGCCTCGACAAGGCCAATGCTGGCTTGCCGCCGGCCGAGGTGGTGTTGGGCAAGGTCCGCCGGGTGCGGGAGGGCGACGCCGCGGTGATCTTCGCCGTCGGCGGCATCCTGGGCGAGGCCCTGGCCGCCGCCGACCGGCTGTCGGAAGCGGGAATCTTCGTCCGCGTCGTGGACGTCCATACGCTGAAGCCCTTCGACACCGAGGGTGTTGTCGCCGCCGCTCGGGACATCCCCTACGTGCTGACGTTGGAGGAGCACTCGATCATTGGGGGCCTGGGCGGGGCGGTGGCCGAGGCGTTGCTGGAAGGCGGGATCGCGCCGCGCGGCTTCGCCCGCATCGGCCTCCGGGATCTCTATCCCAGCGAGGTGGGGGATCAAGCCCACCTGCGCGCCCACTACGGCCTCGACCGCCATGCGGTAGTCGCCCGCCTGCGGGCCATGCTGGACCACGAACCGGCCCAGGCTCCGCGAAATCTCATCGACGCATGAACGCCGAACGCCGGAATGGGAACGCACCGCTTGGAGCGTGCGCACGCTTTTCGTCAGGGGGGCTCCGCCTCCCTGGCGATCCTGAAAAGTCCCTAAAAAGGAGCTCTGCAGATGCGTTTGACACATCTCCTGGCCGCGTCGGCCGCCCTCTCGATGGTGGCGCTTCCCGCGCTTGCCGCCGGGAAGGCGAGCAACCCGGCCTCGAAGCTGTCGCTGGCTGGCGCCAGCGGGATCGCTCCAGTCGCCGGGACGGCCGCTGCCTCGACCACGGTCTTGGCTGGTGTCGCCGTCGCGGCCGTGGTTGCCGGCGCCCTGGCGCTGAGCAAGCACGACAGCAAGGCCGCCAGCTCCTAAGGAGCCGGCGTCCGGGCGGCGGTCGCAAGGCCGCCGCCTTCGCCGTCGGACGGAGAGGCCGGTGAAACGCTCCCCCACCCCTTGGATGCGCGAGCCGACCTACCGGCTGCTGGTCGTCGCCGGCCTGGGCGCCGCCCTCGCCCTGGCCGGCGGCGCATCACGCCATGACGAGGTCCAGCAGATGGTGGTGCGCGGCGCGGCCGTGCTGGCGATCGGCGCCACCCTGTGGCCGCTCGATGCGACGATCTCGCGCCGCCACCTCGGGGCGATCATCGCCGTCGCGGCGGCCTATCTCCTGCTTCTGCTGCAACTGCTGCCCCTGCCGCCGGCGCTCTGGGTGTCACTATCGGGCCACGACGCCTATGCGCGGATCGCCGAGGCCTCGAGCCTTGTCCGCTGGCGGCCGCTGAGCCTGAGCCCCGATCTCACCCTGAACGCCCTGGCGGCCCTGCTGCCGGCCACGGCCATGGCGCTGGCGGCGCTGCATCTCGACTTCCAGGGACGCGTACGGCTGGTCATGGCGATCGTCGTCGTGGCGGTGGTGAGCGGTCTGCTGGGCCTGGGCCAGGTCGCGGCTGGCGGGCTGAGGCTCTATCGCGAGACCTCGCAGGATTCCGCCGTCGGCCTCTTCGCCAATCGCAATCACCAGGCCGCGTTGATGGCCTGCGCCCTGCCGCTGACCGGGGCCCTGGCCGGGCTGACGTTGCGCAATGGCGGCGACCGGCGACTGGTCCTGGCCTTCGCCCCGGCGACCTTGGCCTTCCTGCTGATCGCGCTGGTCGCCACCGGGTCGCGGATGGGCCTGCTGCTGGGGGCGATCGGAATGGTCGGAGCGATCCTGGCCTATCGCGGCGCGGGCGGACGATTGTGGCCGAGGCGGCCCCTCGCACGCCTGGCTGTCGGCGGCGCCCTTCTTCTGGTCCTGGCGGGGCTGGCGGCGACGATCGCGCGGGGCGGGGCCATCGGTCGGCTGGCCCCTTCGGACATCGCCGGCGAGACCCGCGTGGCCATGGTCCAGCCGCTGCTGGTGACGGCCAAGGCCTTCTTGCCGCTGGGCGCGGGTTTCGGGACCTTCGACGGCGTCTATCGCCGCTATGAGCCCGACGCCTTGCTCTCGACCATCTACATGAACCAGGCCCACAACGAGCCGCTGCAGCTGGTCATCGAGGGCGGACTGCCGGCCCTGGCGCTGCTGGCGGTGTTCGCCGTCTGGTGGATGCGCGGGGTCTGGACGGCGGCGCGGCCGGTCAGGGACGGCCAGCGTGGAAGTCGCCGCCAAGCCATGGGCGTGGCGGCCGCCACGGTCACCCTCGTCCTGATGATCTCGAGCCTGGTCGACTATCCGCTGCGCACGCCGCTGCTGGGCGCGCTGTTCGCCGTGGCCTGCGTGGAGCTGATGGTCGCCGCGCGTGAGCGGCGGCGCGGCGGCAAGGTCGCGGCGTGAGCGCTGGGCCCGCCTAGAACGTCCAGCTGACGCCGACGACCAGGGCGGGATTGCGACCCGCGCGCAGATCGCGGCCGCCGGGCGCCTCCGCGCCGGAGAGGCCGGCGTGCAGGTCCAGGCGCTCGAACCGCCGCGACACGCCCACGCGCCAGTCGACGCGGTCGTAGCAGCGCGCCCCGACCGGCGCCTCCACACAGCTGAGATAGCCGACATGGCCGTCCAGGCGTAGCGCGTCGGTCAGGTCGACGCCGCCATTGACCTCGCCATAGACGGTGTGGACGCCGTGGCGCAGGTAGTCGGGCGAATAGCTGAGGCGGGCGGAGACGTTGCCGGCGCTGAGGCCGACATAGCCCTCCGTGTAGCGGCCCGTCGTGCTGGCGGAATAGTGCTGCAGGCGGCTGATGCGCACGACGCCGGTGTCCAGGGTCAGATGCTGGCCGACCCGGCGGGCATAGCCGACATTGCCGATCAGCCCGACAACGGTCCAGTCGTCGGCGCGCTTGCCGCCGACCACCGAGCCATTGGCGTAGAAGCCCGAGGCATGGTCGTAAGCGAGGTCGACGATCCCGACGGGGTTCTGGCCGCTGATCGAATAGCCGCGCAGGCGGTAGTCGCTCTGGACCGCGAAACCCCCCGAAACCTGGGCGAAGGCGGGCGCGGCCAGACCGAACGCCAGCAGGATCCCCGCGCTAGCGCGCGCTGGATTGAGGGACACGCGCCGCCAGGGCGCACGATCCGCCGCAGCCATCCAGCTCGCGATAGACCGTGGCGTAGGCGTCGACGACGCCCCCACGGGGTTGCGAGGCGACGAGGAGGGCAGGGTAACTGGACGCACGACCTTCACGGACAAGGGCGATCAACCCGCTGACATGAGCGGCGGCATAGGAACTGCCGTTGACCAAATTCCATTTGTCCCCCGGCTGGGTGGTCGGCACGTCGCGATCGGGCGCACTGTACACGCCGGGCGGAACGGTCGCCAAGGATTCCGCCGCCACCGCGATCACCCCCGGCTCGGACGCCGGGAAACCGCCCTTGGGCAGGTTGGGATCGAACGCGGCCACCACGGCGATGCGGCGCGCCTTGGCCACGCCGATCAGCTGGGTCAGCAGGCGGTCCTGCGGGCCGGTCAGGCTGAGGTTGATGATCTCGGCGCGATGGTCGATCGCGAAATGCAGGGCCTTGGCCAGGCTGAGGCTGTCGCACAGGGTCGGCGACGAGGACGAGCCGTTGTCGACCTGCCAGCAGGCGCGCAAGGCCATCAGCCGCGCGCCCGGGGCGATGCCCGCTATGCCGATGCCGTTGCTGGCCTTGGCCCCGATCACGCCGGCGACGCCCGTGCCGTGCCGCTCGGGCGCGGCGGGGCGGCCCGCGACGAAGTCCTGATCGGCGATGAATTGCCCTACAAGATCGGGATGATCGACCTCGATCTTGCTATCGACGACCGCGATCTTGACGCCCTTGCCGGTGGCGATCTTGTGGAGGTCGGCCAGTCGCCACGCCCTGGCCGCCGGCTGGGCTGCGAACAGCGGGTCGTTCTCGCGATCGTAGCTGCCCTGGGTGCGATAGAGGCGCAGCGGCTCGGACCAGGCCACGCGCGGATCGTGCGAGACCTGGTCGATGGCGATCTCGACCGTCCGGTCGCGCGGGGCGCGCATCACGTAGCAGTCCAGGCCGACCAGCGGCATCGGCCAGCCGTCGCCGACCAGGGACAGGCCGTACTGGCGGGCGATCGACTCGGCGGCGCGCTTGCGGGCGCTGCGCGAGAAGCGGTCGCCATAGCTGCCGCCATAGGCCGCGCTGGGCCTATAGTGTTCGGGCGACAGGCGCAGCATCACCAGGATGTCCTGGGCGTCCGCCGTCGTGGCCGAGGGCAGGGCGGTGGCCGAGGTTTGGGTTTGGGTTTGGGCTTGGGCGGGGGCGACGCCCGTAACCGCCAGCAGGCCGGCGGCGGCGAGCGCGCTCCAGCAGGCTGCGGCGCGCTTCATCACGGGCGAGGCTCGGCGTCGATCGGTTCGGCCAGGGTGACGTCGCCGTTGGCGCGCAGGTGGGTCAGGGCGTCGGCGCGGTGGGCGGCGTCGACGTGCAGGACGTAGGCGTCGGCCGTGGTCGGGCCGTCGACGACCCGGGCGTCGATGTCGCGCAGGGCGCCGCGCAAGGCGCCCTCCGAAATCTCTGGCTTGAAGATCACCACGACATTGCCGTGGACCGGCGGCGTCGAGGCGCCGAGCGCGCGGTAGGTGTTGTTCGATTGCGGGGCCAGCCAGACGGCGCCGCCGATCGCCAGGCACAGGCACGCGGCCTGGGCGGCCAGGGCCCAGGCCAGCGGCACGCGCCGGCGCATCAGGGCGGCCGTGGGATGGCGACGTTCGTCGGCGGCCTTGGTCTCCAGCTTGGCGCGCATCCGCTCCCAGCCGTGGTCGACGTCCATGGGCAGGCTCGCGAGCTCGCGGCCCATCGCGCGCTCCTGGTCCAGATCGGCGCGGCATTCGTCGCACTCGGCCAGGTGCTTCTCGACGGCCGAGGTCTCGGCGGCGTCCAGGGTTCCGTTGGCGTACCACGGCAGCAGGCCTTGGGTCTGCTGGTGGCGGGCGTCCTGAAGGTTGACGATCTTCGTCATGGCTAGGGTCCTTAGAGCCAGTCCGGCAGTTCGCCGGCCAGCTGGCGCTTGAGGTAGCGGCGTGCGTGGAACATGCGGGTCTTCACGGTGTCCACCGGGCACTTCATGATCTCTGCGATCTCCCGATACCCCATTTCGTGGAAATAGGTGAACTCCACGACCGCGCGATGTTCTGGCGACAGCGACGCGATCGCTTTCTGCAGCAGGACTTGGGCCCGGCCCCGGCCGAAGTCGTCCTCCGGCGTCGGCTCCAGGCTGGCGCGCTGCTCGGCGGCCGGATCCTCGATCGGCTCGTCCTGCTTGCGCAGGGCCTTCATCGCCTTGCGATAGGCGATGCCGAACATCCAGGTCGAGAGCTTGCTGGCGCCGTTGAACGTGTCAGCCTTGTCCCAGACCACCATCAGGGTGTCGTTCAGGACCTCCTCCACCAGGGTCGGTCGGTGGATCAGGTTCATCAGGAACCGGGTGAGCCGGGGGTGGTAGATCCGGTACAGCGCCTCGAACGCGCCGAGATCCTTCGCGCGGATACGCACGATGAGCTCGGCGTCGCTGATGGACGGCGCGGGCCGGATGGTTTCGCGGGGGCTGATCCCGATGCTCCTGACGTTCACGGTCTTCATCTCGCTGCTGACCGTAGGTGCGCGCGAGACCGCGAAAGGTTTAGCCTCGAATGGCGAATAGCCGGTTCACGCCGGGATAAAGCGGATTTCGACGCCTTTCGGACCCGCCCGGGCCTGGATGAAGCGCCGTTCGGCGCCCTCCAGCCGGCAAGCGCTGAGCACGCCCGACGCGTGGGCGCCGGTGTCCAGGCCAATGCGGCGGTGGTCGGCATGGACGTCCGGGGCGGGGGTGTGGCCATGGACCACCATCAAATCCAGCGGCCGGTCGCAGTCCAGGAACGGCTCGCGGATCCACAGCAGATCGCCGGCGAATTGGGAGCCCAGCGCCACGCTGGGCCGCACGCCGGCGTGGACGAACAGGTAGTCGCCGCGCGCGTGGGATAGCGCCAGGCCCTGGAGGAACGCCAGGTGCCGAGCGGGCAGGGCGGCGGCGAAGGCCTCGCGGGTGTCGCGCCAGGCGCGCATGTCGGAGAGGTCTTGCGGCGCCGGCGCGCCGTAGGCGGCCAGGGTCGCCGCGCCGCCGTACCGGGCCCAGCTCGCCCCTGTCTCGGCGTCGTCCAGGAAGTCGAGCAGGGCCTGCTCGTGATTGCCACGCAGGGCCCGCAGGGTGATCGCGGGATGGTCGGTCAGGGCCAGCATCTGGTCGATGACGGCCGGCGAGTCCGGTCCGCGATCGACATAGTCGCCCAAGCCGATCACGACCGCCTCCCGAGCCTGGGCGGCGTCCTCCGCCAGGGCGTCGATCAGCGGCGCTAAAAGGTCTGCTCGGCCGTGCACGTCACCGATGGCGTAGAGAACGACGCCGTCGGGGGCGCGGGCCGGCGCCTTTCGAACGTGACGCGTCCGGCCGAGCAGCAGTTTCATGCGGTGTCCACTCGGGATGGAGCCGGCGGGGATAGACGCCGGCTGACGTGAGTGCCGGCGCGACGCGGCGCGGTTCACGTCCCTTGAGTTTTTCGCGCCGGCTTAAACCTTCGGCGCGCGCGGCGGAAATCATCGGTGAACCCGAATGGAGGACTGCCTCGTGAAGACGATCATCCCGATGATGGCCCTGGCCGCGACCCTGGCCATGGCCGGACAGGCCAGCGCCCAGACCGAATACACCGTCGTGATGTCGAGCATGAGCTACGGCAAGATCCCCGCCGGTCTGAAGGTCGGCGACACCATCACCTGGGTGAACAAGGACAGCGTCCCGCACACGGTGACCGCCCGCGACCACAGCTTCGACCTGCAGCTACCGCCGGGCAAGAGCGCCAAGCAGACCCTGCAGAAGGCCGGCGTGTTCCCGTTCTTCTGCACCTACCACACCATGATGCGCGGGACCCTGAGCATCGCCGCCAAGTAGCGGCGGCATTGAACGTCCCGAGCCTGTCCGGGAACCCATCCGCAAGTTCTAGACGGACGATGACGTGGTCCTTTCCCCTCCCTTGGCCGCAATGGCAGCCGCTCCCGCGGGCGTCCTCGACGTCCGCGAGGGCTATCGCCGCTGGGCGCCGACCTATGCCTCGGAGACCGCGGTCTCGCATCTAGAGGCCGAGCTGGTCGCCGAGCTGACGCCGCCGCTGGCGGGCAAGGTGCTGCTGGACGCCGGCTGCGGCACCGGGCGGCGCTTGGTCGGGGCCGGCGCGGCCCTGGCCATAGGCGTCGACCTCAGTCCCGAGATGCTGGCCGCCGGCGTCGGGCTGGACGTGCGCCGGCCCGGCCTGCGCACCCTGGTCGGGGATGTCCGCGACCTGCCGTTGCCCGACCGCACCTTCGACGTCGTCTGGTGCCGGCTGGTGCTGGGTCACCTGCCCGAATGCGCGCGGGCCTATGCCGAGCTGGCCCGGGTCGCCGACCTGGGGGCGAGCGTGATCGTCACCGACTTCCATCCAGACGCCGCCGCCGCCGGCCATCGCCGCACCTTCCGCGACGACGAGGGCGTGCATGAGCTGGAGCACTACGTCCATGGCGTGAAAGGCCACCTGGCCGCCGCCGAGCGCGCGGGCCTGGAGCTGATCGAACTGCGCCGGGCGCGGATCGACGAGACCGCGCG
Organism: Caulobacter sp. GW456-12-1-14-TSB4; assembly: GCF_059424195.1. Classification (NCBI taxonomy): domain Bacteria; kingdom Pseudomonadati; phylum Pseudomonadota; class Alphaproteobacteria; order Caulobacterales; family Caulobacteraceae; genus Caulobacter; species Caulobacter sp. GW456-12-1-14-TSB4. The sequence goes on along the minus strand of NZ_JBWKZF010000010.1, from coordinate 164,738 downwards.
GCCCTTCTACGTCGACGCCGGCAAGCTGGACCTTTATGAGCGTCACCTGGGCCTGCCCGTCGTGCTGGCCGCCGTCTTCCGGCGCGGCGCCTGACGATGCGCCTGCTGGTCGTCGCCCAGAACGCCGTCGTCGCCGTGGAAGGCGAGCGCCTGGTCGAGCCCGAGGGCGCCTTCGACCTGGTGCTGGACTTCCCGGACGCCGAGGTGCGGCCGGGGCTGATCAACGCCCACGATCACCTGCATCGCAACCACTACGGCCGCCTGGGCCACCCGCCCTACGCCAACGCCTATGACTGGGCGCGGGACATCCAGGAGCGCGACGCCGACCGGATCGTCGCCGGCCGCGAGACCTCCCGGCGCGACGCGCTTCTGGCCGGGGCCTGGAAGAACCTGGCGGCCGGCGTCACGACCGTGGCGCATCATGACGTCTGGGAGGCCGACTTCGAGACGGACTTCCCGATCCGCACCCCCCGTATCGCCAGCGCCGACTCCCTGGGCATGACGCCCGGGCTGGACGGCCTGGAGACCGGCCGGCCCTACGCCGTGCATATGGCCGAGGGCGTCGATGACGCCGCCGCCGCCGAGGTCTGGGCCCTGGCTGAGCGCGGCCTGCTGACCGAGGACCTGATGGCCGTCCACGGCGTGGGTGTCGACCGGGAGGGCGCCGAGCGCTTCAGCGACTCCGGCGCGGCCCTGGTGTGGTGCCCGACCTCGAACCTCTTCCTGTTCGGCGCCACCGCGCCGGCGGCGATGCTGGACTGCGACGACGTCCTGCTGGGCAGCGACTCCCGGCTGACGGGCGACGGCGACCTGCTGGACGAGTTGCGACGAGCCCGGGGCCTGGCGCTGCTGGACGACGCCCGCCTGGAAGCGGCCGTCGGCGCGCCTGCCGCCCGTCGTCTGGGCCTGCCCGAGCCTTGCCTGGCGCCGGGCGCGTCGGCCGACTTCGTGATCCTGGCCAAACCGCTCCTGGAGGCCAGCGCGCGCGACGTGCTGCTGGTCGTGGCCGGCGGCGTCGTCCGCCTGGCCCACCCTGATCTGGCCCCGCGTCTGAACCCTTTCGCGGACCAACCCCAACACATCCGTATCGGATCGCTCGCCCGCTGGGTGGACGGTCCGGTCCCCGCGCCATCCAGCATGAGGTCGTTTCCATGATCCCCCGTCGTAAGCTCGTCGGCGCCAGCGGCGTCGCCCTGATCGCCGGCCTGTGCTGGTTGTCCGCGACCCCGGTCCTGGCCCAGGAGGCGACGCCGCCGGTCAACGACACGTCCGGCTCGACCACCGACATCTTCTCCAAGGACACCCTGTCGGTGCTGCTGGACGCGCGGGCGGTCGTGGCCAACGGCGCGACGTCCTATGTGGACGGCGGCTTCGGCAAGACCCGCTTCGACGGCAAGAGCAACGGCGGCTACAAGGCCCAGCTGGTCCCCGTCGAGGCCGACCTGATCTGGACGCCGCGCTTCACCTCGTCGCTGAGCGCCAATGTCTCGGTCGCCTATCAGCGCGACCACGAGGAGAGCGTCGATCTGATCGAGGCCTTCGTGAACTACCTGCCGCAGCGCAAGGGACCGGTCGGTTTCTCGGCGCGGGCCGGCCTGATGTGGCCGGAGATCTCGCTGGAGCACTCGACCGGCGGCGCCTGGACCGTCGTCAACACCATCACGCCCTCGACGATCAACGCCTGGGTGGGCGAAGAAGTGAAGGTCCTGGGCGGCGAGGGTACGGTCCACGCCGCCGTCGGCCAGAGCGAGCTGACCGCCACGGTTGGCGTCTTCGGCTTCAACGATACCTCCGGCACGCTGCTGTCGTTCCGGGGCTGGGCCCTGCACGACGAGAAGGCGACGGCCGACGGCTATTTCCAGCTGCCGCCGCTGAACGCCTTCCTCACCCGGGCCCAGCAGAACAAGACCAAGTCGACGATCGAGCTTGATAACAGGCCCGGCTTCTATGGCCGCCTGGACTACCGCCCGCCGCAGCCTTGGGGGGCGTCCGTCTTCTATTATGACAACAGAGGCGATCCCGAGGCCTTCAATCACGACCTGCAGTGGGGTTGGCGCACCCGGTTCTGGAACGTCGGCTTCAACGCCGACCTTGGCTCCAACACCAGGCTCCTGGCCCAGGCCATGACCGGCTCGACCATCATGGGCTTCGATGAGAATGGCGGGCGCTGGATCCACACCAAGTTCCAGTCCTCCTACGTCCTGGTCACCCACATGATCGGCGACGTCGCCGTCACCGGCCGCGCCGAGGCCTTCTCGACCAACGAGAGCGGCAGCCGGATGGCCGCCAATAACAGCGAGGACGGCTGGTCGCTGACGGCCGCCGCCCGCGTGCCGATCAACGACCGCATGACCGCGCTGTTCGAGGCGTTGAACGTCCGTTCCAGCCGGGGCACGCGCGTCACCCTGGGCGGCCTGACCTCGCCGTTCGAGGGCCAGACCGTGTTCCAGGCCTCGCTGCGCATGCGCTTCTGATGCAGCGTCGCTCCTTCCTCCTGATCGGCGGGGCGTTGCTGCTGGCCGCCTGCGCCGAGGAGCCGCGTCTGGGCGAGTTGAAAGGCCCCGCGGCCGTGGCCCAGAAGGCCGAGCTGCCGCCGCCGAGCGGCGCGGACCTAGTGGCGGCCACGACCGCCTACCGGATCGGTCCGCTGGACAAGCTGTCGATCGTCGTCTTCGGCGTCGAGGACCTGTCGGGCAAGTTCCAGACCGACGCGGCCGCGCGCCTGTCGATGCCACTGATCGGCGAGATCGACGCCTCGGCCCGTACGCCCTCCGAGCTGGCCGCGATCATCGCCGGCAAGCTGCGCGACAAGTTCATGCGCGACCCGCAGGTCACGGTGAACCTGGAGGAGACCACCAGCCAGGTCTTCACGGTCGATGGCCAGGTGACCCAGCCGGGCAGCTACCCCGTCGTCGGCAACATGTCGCTGATGCGCGCCGTGGCCACCGCCAAGGGGACCAGTGAGTTCGCCCGCCTGGAGGACGTTGTGGTCTTCCGCATGGTCGACGGCCAGTCCCTGGCCGGGCTCTACAACCTCGGCGCCATCCGGCGCGGGATGTACGCGGACCCGAAGATCTACGCCAACGACGTGATCATCGTCGGCGACTCCGTGGCCCGTCGCCACTTCCAGCAGTTCCTGCAGATCACCCCGCTGCTGACCACGCCGCTCATCCTCGCCCTGGAAAGATTCTAAAACGCATGGAACGGGTCTCGCCCCAGATGCTCGGGCTCGCGTCCAGCGAAGTGACGCTCTTCACCGGCAAGTCCGGCGAGTCGACCGCCCACGGCCAAGCCCATGTCGGACCGCCGCCGCTGCGCCGGCTGCTGCGCGCCGCCGTGCGCTGGCGTTGGGTGCTGCTGGGCGGTGTCGCCGCCGGCGCCCTGGTCGGCGTGGTGCTGACCCTGGCCATGCCGCGCCAGTACGCCTCGACCGCGCGGCTGGAAATCTCACGCGAGACCGCTCGGGTCGTGAAGATCGACGCCGTCGAGCGCGACACCAGCATCGGCGACCAGGAATTCTACCAGACACAGTACGGCCTGTTGCGCACCCAGGTTCTGGCCGAACGGGTCGCCCGCGACCTGGGCGTGGTCGATGATCCGGGGTTCTTCAAGCTGTTCGGCCGCCGGGACCTGTTCGAGGGCGGCAAGGCCGATCCGGCCGCACGCGCCAAGCGCGCCGAGATCGCCGGCAAGATCCTGCTGCTGCATGTCGGCGTCGCGCCGGTGCGCGGTTCCAGCCTGGTCGATGTGCGGGCGGTGACGCCCGACCCGGTCCTGTCGCAGAAGATCGCCAAGACCTGGAGCGAGGACTTCATCGCCAGCACCCTGGAGCGCCGGTTCGAGGCCTCCAGCTATGCCCGCAAGTTCCTGGAAAGCCGCATCGAGCAGCTGCGCGAGAAGCTGGAAATCTCCGAACGCGACCTCGTCGCCTACGCCTCGGAGCATGGCATCATCAACCTGCCGTCGCCGATCGACCCCAACACGGGTGGGGCGGCGGTCGGCGGACGCTCGCTGGTCACCGACGACCTGATCGCCATCAACTCGGCCCTGGAGGTGGCGACCGCCGAACGGATCGTCGCCGAGAGCCGGCTGAACGAGGCCAAGCGCCCCGACGCCAGCAGCATCGCCCTGACCAACGACGCCATCGCCTCGATGCGCCAGAAGCGCGCCGACGCGGCCGGCGAGTACGCCAAGCTGATGGTGCAGTTCCGCCCCGACTATCCGCAGGCCCTGGCCCTGGCCTCGCAGATCGAGGCGCTGGACCGTTCCATCGCCCAGGAGGAGGGGCGTGTGCGCGTCTCGCTGCGGCAGGCCTACGAGTCGAGCCTGATGCGCGAAAGGACGCTGGAGGGGCGGGTGCATGGCCTCAAGGGCGACCTGACCGACCTGCGCCGCCGCAGCATCCAGTACAACATCTACCAGCGCGACGCCGACACCAACCGCGAACTCTATAACGCCCTCCTGCAGCGCTATAAGGAGATCGGCGTCGCCGGCGGCATCGAGAACAACAATGTCGCCGTGGTCGATCCGGCCCGGCTGCCGGAGCGTCCGTCCTCGCCCAGACTGCTGGTCAACCTGCTGCTCGCCATGCTGGGCGGCGGCCTGATCGCCACCCTTGTCGCCGCCGGCCTGGAGCAGATCGACGAGGGTGTCATCGACCCGGCCGATCTCGAGGAGAAGCTGGGCCTGCCGCTGCTGGGCGTCGCGCCCAAGACGCAGCTGGAGGATCCGCTGCTGGCCCTGCGCGACCCGCGTTCGAAGCTGGTCGAGGCCTATCTGGCCGTGCAGGCCAATCTGGAGCTGTCGACGGCCCAGGGCGCGCCCAAGGCGATTGCGGTCATCAGCACGCGTCCGCGCGAGGGCAAATCGACCACGACCATCGCCCTGGCCCAGTCCCTGGCCCGCGCCCGCCGCAAGGTGGTGCTGATCGACGCCGATCTGCGCTCGCCCTCGATCCACTCGGCGTTCGGGCTGAAGAACGGCGTCGGGGTCAGCAACTTCCTGTCGGGGGGCGAGGACCTGGACAGCGCCCTGCACCAGACCGACCATGGGGGCCTGTGGGTGATGACCGCCGGCCCGCAGCCGCCCAACGCCGGTGACCTGCTGATGGGCGATCGCCTGGCCCTGCTGGTCCAGCGATTGAAGGAGCGCTTCGACCACGTGATCGTCGACAGCCCGCCGGTGATCGGCCTGGCCGATGCGCCGCTGGTCGCCGCGGCGGTGGACGGGGTGATCTACGCGGTCGAGGCTCGCGCGACGCCGGCCGGCGCCGTGCGCACGGCCCTGGCCCGTCTGCGCACCTCGCAGGCTCACATCCTGGGCGCGGTGCTGACCAAGTTCGAGGCCCGCAAGACTGGCCATGGCTTGGATTACGGCTACGGCTTCGACTACGACTACGGCCGCTGAGATGGGCGCGGGGGCGATCGTCGCGCGGTCGCTGATCGCCCTGGGCGTCGCGGCCGCCCTGGTCCTGATCGTGCGCGACGGCGTAGCGATCGAGCTGGGGCGAAGCGATCCGGTCCGCGCCGCCGCGCTCCATCCCGCCGACGCCCGGCTGGCCCTGCAGGCGGCGCGCGCCAAGATCGACAAGGGCGCGTCGCCAGCGGCCGTGCGCGACCTCGTCGACCGGGCCCTGGCTCGCGACGTCACCCTGCCGGCCGCTGTCGAGCTGCGCGCTCTGCGGGCCGAGGCCGCCGGGGACAAGGCGCGCGCGGCTCGGCTGTTCTTCCTCTCCGATCAGATCAGCCGGCGCAGCCTCGGGACTCGCGTCTGGCTGATTCAGCACGCGGTGGACGCCGGCGACGTCAATGCCGCGTTGAAGGACTTCGACATCGCCCTGCGCACATCGTCGGCGGCGCCGCCGATCCTGTTCCCGGTGCTGGCCAACGCGGCTTCGGACCCCAGCCTGGCCGGGCCGATCGCCCGACTGCTGGACCGGCCCAGCGACTGGCGGGCGATGTTCCTGCACGACGCGGTGGTCGAACGCCATGCGCCGCCGGGCGTCACCGACCTGGTGCTGAAGGTCCGTGACCGCGCCGCGTTGAAACGCGATGGGATCGATCAGGCTCTGGTCGGGGAGCTGGTCGCTCAGGGAGCCTTCACCGACGCCCGCCGCGCGCATGACGCCTTCCATCCCGCCGCCAAGGCCCTGTTGGCCGACCCCGACTTCGCGCACCCCGACCAGACGTATCCGTTCGGCTGGCGGCTGATCGAGAGCGGCGAGCTCTCCGCGACGCGCGACGTCGCCGGGGGTCGTGCGGTGCTGGCCTACCAGGCCATGGGCGGGGCCGGCGGGGTGGTGGCGACCCAGCTCCTCACCCTTCCGGCGGGCGGCTATCGCCTGAGCGTCCGCACGGCCGCCGCCGACGATCACGCGACGCCGCCTTACTGGACCCTGACCTGCGGCGAGACGGGCGGCGCGCAGATCCTGAAGCTGGATCAGCCCCTGGCGGCAGGACAGGGCGCGAGTGGTGAGTTCGAGGTCTCCGGCGGCTGCGCGGGGCAGTGGCTGGCCTTCCACGTGCGGGGCGCGGATGCGCCGAACCACGCCGGATCGGTGGCCGAGGTGATGGTCATCCGTCGCTAGTCCAGCTGGAAGCGGCCCAACGGCGACAGGCCCAGCGGGCGGGTGCGGCGGCCGTCCCCGACCCGCGCGTAGCCGGCGGCCCGGGCCAGGCGGATCGAGGCGGCGTTGTCGGCCTCGACCAGGTACCAGAGCTGGTCGTCAGGATCGGTCAGGGCCTGGACCATGGCCAGCGCCTGGCGCGCAAGGCCCTGGCCTCGGAAGTCGGGATGGGTCCAGACATCGCCGATCTGAAGATCGCCGGGGTCCATGAACGCAAAGCGCGACCAGCGTGGTGTGACGATCAGCCGGTGGGCCAGGCGGTCCTCGCGCCAGAGCGTCAGTTCGAAGAAGCCGGGACGACTGAAGACCCCGAGGACCTCGAACGCCCACCACACCCAGTTGCTGGCGCGGCGCGAGCCGACCGGTGGGAAGCCGTGCTCGCCGGGCGCCCAGATCCGCGAGGACCAGCCGGACGGAAGCGCCGCCGGCTGCGCCGCCGCCCCGCCTTGCCGGCGATAGAAGCGGACGATCAAGCCGCGTAGCCGGGCGGCTCGGCCCGGGGCAGGGGCGCGGAACGACGGCAGACCAGACGCAGCTCATCGCTGGCGCCCAGCTCTTCCAGGATCGCATCGACGCCCTGCAGCGCCGCGCCGTGCGAAATCGCCCCCAACGCCGTCAGCGCGACGATGCGCAGGTCGATCCAGAAGGTGCGACGCTCGATGTAGAGCAGTCCCAGGCGGCTCTTCCACGGGCGGATGACCTCGTCATAGAGCGCGTCGGGATCGGCCGCGCCGTCCAGGATTTCCGCCTCGTCCGCGAACAGGATCGAGGCCAGGTCCGTGATGCCGGGGCGCACGCTCAAGAGCCGCATCTCCTGGGCGGTATAGCGATCCACGCCTCCACGGCGCGTATTGGGGCGCGGACCCACGATGCTCATGTCGCCGCGCAGCACGTTCCAGAACTGAGGAAGTTCGTCGAGCTTCCAGCGCCGCAGGACGTGGCCCAGCGGCGTGATGCGGGCGTCGGAGCGAGTGGTCGAGGCCGCGCCCTTGAACTCGGAGCCAACGGTCATCGAGCGCAGCTTGGCCATGCGGAAGTCGCGATCGCCCCGTCCGACCCGCATGCCCATGAACAGCGGCGAACGGCCATCCTGGGCCCAGATGGCCGTCATGGCGATCAGGAGGATCGGCGCGGTCAGGATCAACAGGGCCAGGGACAGCAGGACGTCGAACAGGCGCTTGGCCATCGCGGCTCCTCGTCGCGTCGCGACGTGAGAGAGGAAGGCCAAGCGCCGTCGCACGGGAACCGCGACCTTGGGGGACGCCGTCGCGGGTCGGGTGAGGGCGCTTGGCCGGCGGGGCGGGCCGCCTTGGATGAGTGCGCGCTCCACGCCGACCCGTTCAAAGCGGCCCGGAATCCGCAATCCTAGCGTCGTGTTTCCGGACCCCGCCTCATTGCAGTTTCAGCTTCGCGGCGATGGCCGTCCACGGCACGAGCTTGAAGTTCTGGTGCTCGGGCGGCGAGATGTTGCGGCCGTCCTGGGCCACGAAGGCGCCGGCTTCCAGGCCCGCGCCGAGCGAGGCGCTGGTCACCTCCAGGCCGTCGGTCTCCGAGATCCCATCGACGCCGTTGTCGCCGTTCGCGGTGACCGCGAAGCCGCCGACATAGGCGTTGTCGCCCTCGCGCCGGAACACCGCGTAGCTGTTATTGCCCTGGCTGGAGACGACCAGATAACCCTTGCCGCCGGCCTGGGCGTAGAGGCCGACGCCTTCTAGGTCGTCCTTCAAGGCTGGATTGTCCGCGACGCGGGCGATGGCCTTGCGGGCCTGGCCGGCCTTGGCGTCGGCCCCGAGCTTCCAGAGCGCGAGGTCCTCCTCGGCGACATAGAGCGCGCCGGTCTCGTCGTCGGCGACGCAGCCTTCGGTCTGGGTGTCGAACTTTATGTCACGCACCGGCTGGGCGGCGACCTTGCCGGCCTTCGTCGCGATCAGCTTCCATTGCCGGACGAGACCATCGGGATCGCTGATGAAGACGAAGGTCCCGCCCTTGCGGTCCTGGTGCATGCACAGGCCGTAGGGGTCCGAGAGGCCGGTGGCCTGGACGCCGTCGGCGACGCTGGTCAGCTGGCGGGTGTCGGGATCGATCGTGTAGAGCGCGATCGCCTTGCGGGTCCGGTCGCTGGCCGCGATCAGGGTCACGGTCTTGCCGCCCAGCCTGAAGCCGCCGCGCAGATCGACATTGTTCATCTTGCCGTCGGGCAGATATTGCAGCCGCTGGCCCGACAGGTCGTAGACCAGCAGGCCGCCCTTCTTGTCGGTGGCGATGATGGCGCTGCGGCCCGGATCGGTCGGGTGGACCCAGATGGCCGGATCGTCGGCGGCGTCTCCGTCGTGGTCGACCGGCTGGGTCTCCATGGTCGGCTGGACCAAGGCGAGCTTGGACGGTGCGACTTCCGGCGCATCGTGGCCGGGCGACAGGTTCAAGGCCGCGACGACCTCGCGCCAGGAGACGATCTTGCTGTTGGCCCCGGCCTTGCGGTCGTCGGCGATCAGCAGGGCGCCGCCCGGCAGGCTCGCGCCAACCGGGGCGCGGACGCCGAACAGGCCTGAGGCGGCTTCGATTCCCGCGACCTTGAAGCCGCCCACAAACCGGTCGTCCGCGTTGCGGTCATAGACCGTGTAGTCGCCGGCGTCGGCATTGGCCGCGACCAGGTAGTCGCCACCCTTGCCGCCGTTGAGGATGGCCAGGCCGCCGACCTCGCTGGCGAGGTGGCCCAGGCGGTTGATGTCGACGATGACCGGCACGGGCTCGGCCTCGGGATCGGCGTCGTAGCGCCAGATTCCGACCGCCTGCTGGGCGACATAGAGCGCGCCGCTGGCGTCGTCGGCGACGCAGTATTTGGCCTCCGACGACAGGGTCAGGCGGCGCACGACGCGGCCGTCGAGCTTGCCGCCCATTTTGTCGCTCGGGGCGGCCGCGAACAGCAGCCACTGGTCGAGCCGGCCGTCGCGGCTCATGGCCAAGGCGTAGAGCGCACCGTCGCGGGCGCTGCGGTGCAGGCAGACGCCTTCGCCCGAAAAGCCCAGCATCAGCGGCTTGGCGTCGATCGCCGAGGTCTCGCCCGTGGCGTAGTCGTGGGCGAACAGGCGCAGGCGGCCGGCCTGGCGGTCGAGCGCGGCGATCAAAGCCCGCTTGCCGTCCTCGCGGGCGTCGATCGCGTAGACCTCGCCGCCGGGGATCGCGCCGGCGCGCCGGCCGTCCAGGCCGTAGAGTTCCAGCCCGCCCAGTTCGCCGCTGGCGGCGATGACGCCGCGAGCCGGATCGGCCGGATCGCGCAGCAGCACCACGCCGTTGGCGCCGCCCTGGGCGGTCGGGACGGTAGCCCCCACGACCCCGACGCTGGGCGGCGTCGTCTGGGCCAGGGCGGGGGTGGCGATGATCAGGGCCAGCAGGCTGGCGGTGAGTTTCAGGCGATCCATGCTCCGCGCTCTAGGGCGGTTCTGTGTCAGATATTGTCGTTCGGCGAGGCCTCTCCTCACCAGAACCGCCTGGCGTCGAGCAGGTCGTCCAGCGCCGCGCGGGCCGCGTCGATCAGGGCGTCCTCGTCGTCGGCGAAGGCCACGCGCGAGACGTCGCGGACCTGGGCCGCGTCGCCCTGGGCCACGGTCTCGACCAAGGTCTGGCGGACGCTGCGGTCGTTCAGAGCGCCCAGCGTGTCCTGCACGCGTCGCGACGCCTCGAGGAACTGTTCGACGCGCTTGGGATGGTCGGGAAACAGCGGGCTCAGGTCCTCGGCGGCGTAGCGCAGGGTCTTGCCCTTCAGGCGCAGCCGATGGCGCTCATGAGCGTCGAGCTTGTCGAAGGCCTTGGCGCGGGTCTTCACCTGCTTGAGGCGATGGTCCAGCACCCGCGCGGCGAAGGCGTCGGCGCGGCTGTCGCGCAAAGCCGCCAGATGCGGATCGGTCGACCAGGCGCCGGTCTCCAGCCAGGCGGCCGCTTCCAGCAGCACGTCGCGGGCCTGGGGGCTGGCCAGCGCCGCCTCCATCCGCAGATAGGCGTTGGCGCGGGCGGCGTTCAGGGCGCGTTCGAAGTCGTCGCGGCCGTCGAATTTCGCTCCGTCGCGCGCCTGCTCCCAGACCTCGCCGATGAAGACGTCAAGGTCGCGGGCCATGTCGAACTCGCCGGCCAGCCAGTGCAGGCCATCGTCGAGGATCTGGGCGGCGGCGTCTTCGGCCAGGGGCTTGAAGATCTTCAGCAGCGCCCGCAGCCGCCGTGTGGCGACGCGGGCCTGGTGGACGCCTTCGGGCTCGGGCCGCTCGCGCAGCGATTCCAGCGCCGAGCACAGATGGGCGAGGTCGGCATGGCCCAGCGTCTGCAGCGTCTCGCCGACGGTGGCGCGGGGGTCCAGCGTCGCGGCCTGCCGGCGCGGCGAGGCGGTCGCATCGCCGGCGGCCAGGCCGTAGCCGCGCTCGGCCTTGCTGACCAGCGACAGCCGCAGCGGCACGTGCCGGGCGACGTCGCGAGCCAGGTCGAAGAGGGCGCTGGCCGGGCCGCTCTTCAGCTCCAGCTCCAGCTCACAGACCGCGGCCTGCCGGCCCTTGGCCAGCAGTTCGCCCCGGTCGAGGGCGGCCTCGATCATCGCCTCGCCGACCTGGACCAGCCGCACGGTGCGCTCGACGCGGGTGGTGAACACCGGCGCCAGGGTCTGGCCGGCCAGCATGGCCGCGGCCGGGGTGCGCGACAGGGCGTCGGGGTCGGGATCGGGGCCGGCGATCGCCTCTTCCCATTCGCCGCGCGAAAATACCCCGCCGGCCGAGGCCGACTTCAGGGTCTGCTTGCGGCCGCCCTCGCCGTCGCGCACCCGCAGGCCAAAGCCCGCCTTGCGCAGCGTGTGGCCGGGGGTGTCGAAATAGGTGGCGTCCAGCTGGCGCACCGCGCCTTCGCCGCGCAGATGGGCCAGGGCTTCCGGCGCCGCCTCGGGCGGGATCAGGAACTTCAGTTCGATCTCGCGATCCATGACCTGACCAACTCCTGGGACGCGCGTCTGCTCCCGCAAGGTGATGCCGCGTCGCCTGCGTCTTGCCAAGTGTTTGACGCGGGTCCAAACGTTCGCGCCATGAGTCAGATCAACGCTTCCCCCCGCCATGACTGGACCCTCGCTCAGGTCGAGGCCCTGTTCGACCTGCCGTTCATGGAGCTGGTCTTCCAGGCCGCCACCGTGCACCGCGAATGGTTCGACCCGTCGGAAGTGCAGCTGTCGCAGCTGCTGTCGGTCAAGACCGGCGGCTGCGCCGAGAACTGCGGCTATTGCAGCCAGTCGGCCCACTTCAAGACCGGCCTCAAGGCCGAGAAGCTGATGGCCACCGAGGACGTGGTGGCCAAGGCCCGCGCGGCCCGCGACGGCGGGGCCCAGCGCTTCTGCATGGGCGCGGCCTGGCGCGAGCTGAAGGATCGCGACCTGCCCAAGCTGGCCGCGATGATCGGCGAGGTGAAGGCCATGGGCCTGGAGACCTGCGCCACCCTGGGCATGCTGACCGCCGACCAGGCCAAGGCCCTCAAGGAAGCCGGCCTGGACTACTACAACCACAACCTCGACACCGGTCCGGACTACTACAAGGACGTGGTGACCACGCGCACCTACCAGGAGCGCCTCGACACCCTGGCCCACGTCCGCGACGCGGGCATGAGCACCTGTTGCGGCGGCATCGTCGGCATGGGCGAGACCCGCCGTGACCGCGCCGGCCTGCTGCATCAGCTGGCCACCCTGCCGTCGCACCCCGACAGCCTGCCGATCAACGGCCTGGTGCCGGTCAGCGGCACGCCGCTGGGCGACAAGGTGCTGGCCGAGGGCAAGGCCATCGATTCCATCGAGTTCGTCCGCACCATCGCCGTCGCCCGCATCGTCTGCCCGAAATCGATGGTCCGCCTGTCGGCCGGCCGCGAGGGCATGAGCCGCGACCTGCAGGCCCTGTGCTTCATGGCCGGCGCCAACTCGATCTTCGTCGGCGGCAAGCTGCTGACGACGCCGCTGCCGGGCCTGGACGAAGACAGCAAGCTGTTCCAGGACCTGGACCTGCGCCCGATGGGCGGCAAGGTGCAGGTCGAGGCCAAGGCGCACGAGCACCAGCACGAGATCGTCGCGGCGGAGTAGGGCGGCGACACGGCTCCGCCGCTTCACGCGGCGGGCCGCTGAAGTTCGTGAAAGGGACCGCGGAGCGCCGGGCCACGCCCGGAATGTGGAAGTTGAATACCGTTTCGACGAAGCCAGAGCGCTCCGCGCGGCCGTTATCCGGAAGCCCTCGAAGCGCGGGGTTTTAACCCGCTTCCGACATCGCCTCCGACGGGCGGAGAGGCTGGCTGCCTCGTCCGGAACGCACAGGCGATTTCAGCCCGTGCCTGCCGCGCCATCGACCCGACATCCCACGTCGTTTCTGTGTTCCAGGGCCGACCGCCGCTAGAGGGATGCAGTTGCGAAGTTTCCTCCGCACCGATGAACGCTACCCGCTCGACCACCCCTGACAGCCGTCACGATCGCCGGCCGGACGTCCCTTTCGCGCTGTCAGGTGAGGAAGAGTATGGGGCGGCGCTGAACGCGGATCATTCAGGGCTGCGTAAAATCGACAAGTGATTGATTTCGGGGGCTTCGATCTCGCGAACGCCGAGGATGGAGGCCGCTCAATCCCCGTAATAGGCTCCCTCTCCCATAGGGAGAGGGTTGGGGTGAGGGGTTACGAGGTTCGACGGCGTGCCGGCACTGAGCTCTGCAACAGCGCCAAGATCGTCCACGGGCTTCGCCTAACCTCTCACCCTCCCACGCCTACGGCGCGGGCCCCTCCCTCTCTCAAAGAGAGAGGGATTCAGGTGGAGGCTCTCCCTACTTCTTCGCGTCCTTGACCGCGTCCTTCAGCTCGCCCTGCTTCAAGTTGCCGGCGACCTTGTCCTTCTTGCCTTCGGACTTCAGGTCTTTGTCGCCGACGATCTTGCCGACGCCGGACTCGACCTTGCCCACGGTTTCCTGCTTGCGCCCGGCTTCCTTGTCGCAGGCGGCGAGGCCGGTCAGGGCGATGATCAGGGTCAGCGGCAGGACAAGGCGGTTCATGAGGAGGCTCCGAGGGACGCCCCAAGCGGGGCCATGCCCCTACAACGCGAACTGCGCCGTTCGCGATCCGGCCTCGGGGGTCTTCCGCTTCGTGGGAAAGCTCTTCCGACCCCGGAAGAGCGCCCTCCTTACATCTCACGGCGAGACGGTCGCAGGGCTGATCAGGTCACTCAAGGACGACGCTCCGCGTCGCCGCGTGCGGCCGCCGGAGGCGGTGTCGGCGGACTGACCTGCTCAGCCCTGCACGCTGCAGCCTCCAAGAGATTTAAGGATCGCACCGACCAAGGTCGGAAGGCGACCCAACACGGACGTTCGTGCATACGGCTATTCGCGACCAATCAATTCCACGAACGCATCAAAATCGGGGGCGACCTGCGCGGCGGATGCAGCGCCAACCACCAAATCAATGGTGACAATAGGCCAAGGGGCTGCGTCTCGCACATCAAACGCTAAAAGTTCACCCCCACCATTACCGCCGAATACAATGAAACCGGCAAGGTCCGATTGAGCGTAGTTCTTGGTTCGGATAGCCTCAGTGACTTGGTTAGAAGCATCAAGACACAAGTTGAACGGGTTCACTGGAAGTGGACCCTCACCACCATCACTAAAGGCCAGGAGCTGATAGTAAGAAGCTGGCAGCTCTATGGGCGCGACCTGCCTTAGCTCATCCAGCAGTTCTCGCGGTGCTGCGGGCACGGCAAACCACTCACGACCCTCGAACACGGTAGCTCTCCAACCGCCACTTCAGCAGGGCTCAGCTTAGTGAGACTAGTGGCAGGCTTCCACCCGTAGCCGCCTCTCGGCGCTACCGCTCCTCGTCGAACCTATTCGCCACCAGCTCGCACAGCGCCTCCACCGCCGACCCGGCTTCCGGGCCCTCGGCGGTGATGTCGATGGTCGAGCCGATGCCGGCGGCCAGCATCATCAGGCCCATGATCGAGCGGGCGTCGACGGAGGAGCCCTCGCGGCTGACCGTCACCTCGGCGTCGAAACCCGACGCCAACTTCACGAACTTGGCCGAGGCCCGCGCGTGCAAGCCGCGCTCGTTGACGATCTCGACCGTTCTTGAAGCCATGCCCTACTTTTCCCCGGCGAGCACGTAGGAGGCCACGGAGATGTACTTGCGTCCAGCCTCTTGAGCGTGGGCGACGCAGGCCTGCAGGGTCTCGCGCTGGCGCACGCTGGCCAGCTTGATCAGCATGGGCAGATTCAGGCCGGCGATGACCTCGGCCTTGGTCTGCTCCATGACCGAGATGGCCAGGTTGCTGGGCGTGCCGCCGAACATGTCGGTCAGCAGGATGACGCCGTCGCCGTCGTCGTCGACGGCGGCGCAGGCCTTCAGAATGTCGGAGCGGCGGCGTTCCATGTCGTCCTCGGGACCGATGCAGATCGCCTTCACGGCGGCCTGCGGCCCGACCACATGCTCCATCGCGGAGACGAACTCTTCCGCCAGACGCCCGTGCGTCACGATCACGAGCCCGATCATGCCTTGTATCTCAACAGGGATCCCCATTCCGTCGCGGCCGGGAGAGGGTCGCGCGGGCGGCCTTGATACGCTCGTTAGGGAGCGACTCCAAGAGACTGCATCATGCGTCGGATTTTCAAGGGGGCGGAGGGTTCTCGCGGCCACAGGTCGAAAACGGGAACGGAAACACCCGTGATCGTCTCGGTGCGCGGATCGGGCAGGCGCTCGACGGCGGCGGGCTCGGCGACGCAGCGGATGACCAAGGCGATCTGGCAGAAGGGCAGGGCGACGGCGTCGATCACGCCCAGGCCGCGCACTTCCAACAAGCCCGCCAGGGTTTCGGGGGGCTTGCCGTAGAGGCGGCCGCCGGACGCGAAGGTCACCACGCGGTCGTCGGCGACCAGCCGGAAGCCGGCGTCCAGAGCGCGCAAGGCCAGATCGCTCTTGCCGATCCCCGACGGGCCCTCGATCAGGACGCCGCGCCACGGGCCGCCTTGGCGCAGGGCGATCAGGCCGGCGTGACGGGTCTCTGGCCGAATCACTCGCGCACTTCCGGCAGCTCGACCACGAAGCGGGCGCCGACCACCGCGCCGGCCTCGTCCTTGCGATTCTCGGCGTGGATGGCGCCGCCGTGGGCCTCGACGATCTGGCGGGCGATGGACAGGCCCAGGCCCGAATTGCCGCCGAACGCCCGGCCCTTGGGGCGCGAGGTGTAGAAGCGCTCGAAGATGGTCTCGAGATTGTCGGGGGGAATCCCCGGACCGTCGTCATCGACGATGACGGTGGCCTTGCCGCGTGGGCGGATCAGGAAGACCCGCACCTCGCCGTCGTCAGGGCTGAACGAGCGGGCGTTGTCGATCAGGTTGCGGAACACCTGGCCGATCGGCGTCTCGCGGGCCAGGACCAGGATCGGCCGCGGTCCCTCGACCCCGAAGCTCACGCGGACGCTGCCCGGGGCCGGGCCGGGGCGGAGCTGGGCTTCGTAGAGGCCGGAGACCTCGCCCAGCAGCTTGACCAGGTCGAACGCCTTGGGATGTTCGCGCGACAGCTCCGCGTCCAGGCGCGAAGCGTTGGAGATGTCGGTGACCAGGCGGTCCAGGCGGTTGACGTCGTTCTGCAGGATGGCCAGCAGCCGGGCGCGGGCCGCGGGGTCTGTGACCAGGTCCAGGGTCTCGATGGCCGAGCGGATCGAGGTCAGGGGGTTCTTGATCTCGTGGGCCACGTCGGCGGCGAAGCGCTCGATGGCGTCCATGCGCTCGGAGATCGAATGGGTCATGTCCTCCAGCGAGCGCGACAGGTCGCCCAACTCGTCGCGGCGCTCGGAGATGTCGGGCAGGGAGATGGCGCGCGCCCCTTGCAGACGCACGTGGTCGGCGGCGCGGGCCAGGCGCAGCACGGGCACGGCGATCAGGCGGTGCAGCAGCACGCTGGAGACCAGGATCGCGGTCATGGCCACGATGATGAAGGGCAGCAGGGCCTTGCGCTCGGCCGAGATGATCTCGTCGACGTCGCCGGCTTCCAGGGTCAGCACGCCCAGCACCGCGCGGACGTGCTGGATGGGGATCGAGACCGACACCACCCGCTCGCCGTCCTCGGACATGCGGGTGCCGGCCACGGGGCGACCCTTCATGGCGCGCTCGATCTCGCTGGAAAGGGCCTTGCGGGCCTTTTCGGCGCGGGCCTGGGCGGCGGGGGTCAGGTGCGGGGCGGTGTCCTTGTCGCCGGGTTTCCGAGCGGGCGGCAGCACCTTCCAGTCCACGCGGTCGGCCACCACGAACGAGTCGGCCAGGGCCTTGCCGTGGGCGTCGAACAGGCGGGCGCGCTGGTTGCGCGGGATGAACAGCACCTGCAGCAGCTGGCTGGCGACATAGGGGTCCAGCGCCGGCTCGGGCTCGCCGACCGTGGCGGTCTGGTCGATGACGTTGGCGATCAGCTCGCCCTGGGTCGTCAGGCTGTCGATGCGCGCGGCGACCAGGCCGCTGCGCAGTTCGTTCAGCACCAGGGCCCCGACGATGACGATCGCCAGGGCCAGCACGTTCAGGACGATGATCAGCCTGCCAAGCCGCGACCCGCGCGGCCAGACGAAGCGCTTCCGGGGCTCCTTGGAGCCTTCGGGAAGCGCCGGCTCAGGCTTCGCGGTAACGGTAGCCAACGCCGTACAGGGTCTCGATGGAGTCGAACTCGGGATCGACCTGACGGAACTTCTTGCGCATGCGCTTGATGTGGCTGTCGATCGTGCGGTCGTCGACATAGACCTGATCGTCGTAGGCGGCGTCCATCAGGTTGTCGCGGCTCTTCACGAAGCCGGGGCGCTGGGCCAGCGCTTGCAGCAGCAGGAACTCGGTGACGGTCAGGCGCACGGGGCGGCCGTCCCACAGGCTGTCGTGGCGGGCCGGGTCCAGCGTGAGCTTGCCGCGCTTCATGACCTTGGAGCCCGCCGCCGCGGCGGCCGAGCCGGCCATCGGCGCCAGGTCCTCGTCGTCCGGGCGGGCGCGGCGCAGCACGGCCTTCACGCGTTCCAGCAGCAGGCGCTGGCTGAACGGCTTGTGCATGTAGTCGTCGGCGCCGAGGTTGAAGCCGAGGATCTCGTCGATCTCGTCGTCCTTGGACGTCAGCATGATCACCGGGATCTCGGACGTCTGGCGCAGGCGCCGCAGCACCTCCATGCCGTCCATGCGAGGCATCTTCACGTCGAGGATCACCAAGTCGGGCGGGCTGGCCTCGACCCCTTCCAGGCCGGCGACCCCGTCGTAATAGGCCTTCACGGCGTGGCCATGGCTTTCCAGGGCCAGCGAGACGGAGGCGACGATGTTCTCGTCGTCGTCAATGAGCGTGATGGCGGCCATCTGGTTGATCTTGTCCTTAGCCTTTTCTTGCGTCGGCCGATCCTATCGGTCGAACGTCCTGGCTTCAACGCGCGGCGCGGTAAAGCTTTCCCTGCTTCTTCCTGGGGCTTTGCGGCGCCGCCAAGGCGCCAATGCGTCAAACCCGGCCCTCAACCTCACCTTAAGGTCTCGGGACCCATAGTGAGGTCACCTTCAGCGGGGCAAGCATGGGCCAGGTTCACTACGAACTCTTTGTCCGACGGAAAGTCGGCGCGCAGTGGACGCTCGAGATCGCCTCGGAAAACCGCACGCATGCGCTGCAGGTCGCCGAGGACGTCCTCGCGCAGAACCGCGCCGTGGCCGTGCGCGTCAGCAAGGAAACCCTCGACGAGTCGACCGGCGAGTACCGGTCGATCGCCATCTTCACCAAGGGCATGGTCGATGGCGGCAAGCCCAAGAAGGAGGTGGAGGACCGCGACCCCCTGTGCGTGCAGCCGGCCGACCTCTACACCTCCCACGCCCGCGACCGGATCGGCCGCCTGCTGGAAGGCTTCCTGGCCCGCCACAAGGCCACGCCGTTCGAACTGCTGCACCGCCCGGACCTCGTCGAGAAGCTCGAAGCGTCCGGCACCGACCTGCAGCACGCCCTGCAGAAGATCGCCATTCCGGAAGCCGAGGCGCGCGGCCAGACCGTGCACGAGGTCATCCGCCACTTCCAGGGGCTGGTCGAGCGCACGATCGCCAACCTCAACAAGTCCTTCAAGAAGGGCGCCCTGCCGGATCTCGACAAGGAAGGGTTCGCCAAGGCCGCTCAGCGCCTGGTCGCCGACCCGGATCGCGCCTTCCTGCTGGGGGCCGGCGTCGCCGCCTCGATCGCTCCGGCCGTCTCGTGGTCGGCCAAGATCGCCCGCCTGCTGGACCTGGCCGACGCCGCGCCTGAAGACCCGCGCGCCCGCGTCGGCGCCCTGGCCGCCATCGAGCAGCCGCTGGCCGAGATCATCGGCTCGCGCGCCGGCATGGCCGACCTGCTGGACACGAGCAACGAGGACCTGGGCGTCACCCTGGCGGCCATGACCCGCCTGACCGGCGGCGTCGCGGTCGAAGCCCTGATCAAGATCGAAGCCAGCGTCCGCACCGTGATGCCGGATCTGTCGGGCACCGCCCGACGCTTGAGCGAATGGCTGTCGGGCGACAACTTCCCCTCGGTGCGCAAGGCCATCGCCGAGCGCGTGCTGACCGAGTTGAACGGCGTGCGTCGCCTCAAGCCGTCGGACGCCGAGGCCGAGATCGAATATCTGCGCGCCCTGGCCATGAGCCTGACGGCCGCCGCCGGCCGCATCCTCCAGGCCGAGGACATCCAGGGCGCCTTCACGGCCCGCTCCAAGACCCTCCTGAACGGCGATTTCATCGAGGCGCTGCTGGGGCGCGATCGTTCGGCCCTTGAAGAGATCAAGATGCTGATCCGCCTGGCCGAGAACGTCATGGGCGCGGTCAACAAGCGCAACGTCTCCCGCTGGCTGAACGCCAATATCAGCGCCATGCGCTTCGAGAAGGAGCTGCGCGCCGGTCCCGACTCGCCGGTCGCCAAGCTCAGCAATCTGGCCGGCCTGCAGCGCCAGCTGACGCGGTCTGGCATCGTGCGCGAAGATTTCGAGCCGCTGTGCGCCAAGCTTGGCGATATCGGCGCGCTGATCGAGGCCGACTCGCGTCTGCTGACCATGCTGGTCCGCGCGCCCGCGCCGCTGCCGCATCGCCTGCAACTGCTGGCCAAGCTGGCCCTGGGCGAGGCCGGTCCCACCGGTCCGGTCGCCGACAAGGCCCGCTTCGAGGCTCTGAAGCTGGCCCGTGACCCGAGCTCGCGCGAACAGTTGGCCGGCTCGCCCCAGACCATGGACCTGCTCAAGACCCTGGTGGCGCAGGCGGCCTAGGGTCTGAAGGGCGGCGGCTCGGGCGGTCCGCCCTCGGCCTGGCGGACGATCCGCGCCAGCGCGGCCGTGACGTTCGGCTGGCAGGGCAGGGGCTGGTCCAGGACCTTGCTGCAGACCCTCCGCTGCTTTTCCGTCAGCCCCGCGCCCGTGGCCTTGCGCATGTAGAGCCTGGCGCATTCCGACAGCGCCCAGTCCATCGGCGGCTCGAACGCCACGATCGCCGGATTCCGTCGATCCGCTGACTTCTTGCAGAGCAGCACCGGCTCGTAGTGCGCCTGGGGCGTCGAGGAATAGGTGGTGGGGTCGATGTCGGCCCGGTTGCCCGAGACCTGCACCTTGAGTTCGCGCAGCAGGTGGCCGGCATGGGCCGAGCGGCTGCTGAACACGGCCCTGAGCGGAGCCAGAACCTCGTTCAGGACGCGATCGGTGGTGCGCTCGGGTGGCTTGGTCTCGGCGGATTCGAGCGCCTCGGTGACCCGCTCGCGATAGCCGATATAGATGAAGACGATCCGAAGCTTGTGCCCCCGGCGCTCGGCGATCGCGCGCAGGGTAGGGTCCAGTTCGCGCAGCACCTCGACGCCCGCCCCGTCGAAATAGCCGCCATCGACGATGTGGCCCAAGGCCTTGCCGCCCGGCTGGGTCAGGGTCCCGGCCGGGCTGATCCACGGGAAGCGGGCGCCGTTGTGGATGGCGGTCGAGGCCGGGACGTCGCGCTTGACCACGTCATAGAAGTCGTCGGCGTCGATCTGGGGCGGTGAGAACCGCACGCGGCTGGTCAGGATGCGCCGGCCCAGCTCCTCGCTGGCGCCGTTTACGATCACGATCGGCCGCCAGGCCTTCTCGTCCGGCGTCAGGCGCGCGAAGCCGCCGGACAGAAGGTCCGGCGTGGCGCAGTGGCCCGGTCCCGCCGCGCAGGTCTCGCGCCAGCCCTCGGCGAAGGCCTGTTCCAGGCCCTGGGCGCGGTCGGGCATGACGGCGACCGGGAGGAACCGCTGGAGAAGGTCGGGAAACAGCATCCCGCCGATGGTCGGGCTCAGGAAGTCATGGCCGGCGAAGCGAGTCACCGCGTCGCGGAATTCTCTCGGCGTCAGGCCCGACCGATCCTGCAGGGTGGCGGCATAGCCCATGGCGCCGACGCTGCCGCCCGAGACCGAGCTGATGGCGAAGAGGTTCCGGTCGATCGCGCCGCCCGTGCTCTCGTGCAGCGCGCCCAGCACCTCGGCCGTCCAGTAGCCGGCCCGCGAGGCGCCGCCTTCCGAGGCGACCAGCACCATGACGCGCGATCCGTCGGCCGTCGTCACCGGCGTCTGCTTGGCCCAGAGGTCGTAGGCCTGGTCCAAGGTCATCTGCTCGGGCGCGGCGAGGATGGGCGTCCCGGGCGCGCGCCAGCCGACCGGATGGTTGTCCACCCAGAGGCTGAAGATCGTGGCGATGACCAGCAGGGCCGGCAGGGCCGGGATGCGGGCCGCCTGGCCGGTCTGGACCAGCACGGCGATGGCCGGGATGATGCAGCCCACGCCCAGGAAGACCACGGCCGGCGCGCCAAGGGTCCAGCCGAAGCCGACCGGCCAGAAGATCGCCCAGATCATGCCGCCCACGCCAAGCGCGGCGCTGGAGATCACCCAGGCGCGACCCACCTTCAGCGGATCGCCGCCGCCCCGGCGTGCGCGCAAGGCCCGGCGCATGTCGTACTGCTTGATGATGGCGAGGAAGAAGGCCACCCCGATCGCCACCAGGGCGGCGACCAGCCCGGTGTTGCGAGCCGGGTTCTGCCAGACGGCGATGGTGATGAGCACGAAGGGCAGGGCCCCCAGAACCCGGGGCGTCCATTCCAGGAAGCGGCGCGGCTTCCAGGTCTCCCGGTCGCGTCCGTAGTTCGACGCGATGATCATCCGCGGCCAGATCCAGGTCTGGATCGCCAGGAACAGCAAGGTCAGGGCGAACAGCACCTGCTGGGTCGAGAAGCGGTCCTCGGCGACCGTGCGCACCAGGTCGCGACCTTGCTGCACCCAGGCCAGGACGGCGCAGACGCCCAGCGACAGGATGGCGGCCGAAGCGACGCCGCGAGTCTTGTCCAGCGTGTCGCGCAGCTGGGTCCACAGGCCCGGCAAGCCGTCATGTCGGCCGTCGTCAACTGGCGGCGCCGGGCAGTCGCAGGTCCCGTAGGTGACGCTGACCTTGCCGCTGTTGTTCTTCTCGAACCCGGGAACGTCGTTGGCGAACAGCCTGACCACGCCCGACTGCCTGAAGGTGACGATCGCCGAGCGTCCGACAGCATAGAGCTCGTCATGCCCGGCGACCTGGGCGGTCAACTCGAACAGCGGCCGGTCCTTGTGGACTGGATAGAAGTCCAGGACATCCGCCAGGAAGAAGCGGTAGCCGTCCGGGCCGCAGGGGACGAACGCGTCCCACCAGCGGCCCTTGGCCTGGAAGCACCAGCTTTCGCCCGCTTCCACCATCCCGAGTTCGGCGCCGTCCAGCGCGGAAACGTCGATCGTCTGCAGCTGACCCATGACTCCCGCCCCCGGCATGTCTGGTTCATGCCACTTTGGGTGAAATCACGGATTTATACAAGTATGAGGTGTTTTGATGTGGCCTTCTACTTCAGCACCACGTCCGCGCTGACCAGCCGCACGTCGTGCATCTGGTTCAGATAGGCCTCGTAGTAGCCCTTGTGCGAGGCGCCGACGATGGCCAGCAGCCGCATGCCGGGATGCTGGCCCAGCACGTCGCGGATATTGCCGACCATGCGCAGGTTACGGGTCTCCCAGTAGCCCAGATATTGGCGGCCGAAACCCTCGGGCGAGGGCTCGACGAAGTTGGCGCCGAAGTCGCCCTTGAAGGCCTGCATCTGGGCGTCGGCGCTGTTGTAGGCGCGGTAGAGGTTCAGCACGCCGTCCGGCTTGGCGAGATCGGCCTGCAGCTTCTCGTCCTGGGCGCGGCGGGCGTGGCTGACGGGGTTGTCCCAGGCCTTCATGACGGCGGCTTCGAAGGCCTTCTGCACGACCGGATCGGGGCTGTCGGGGGTGTCGGCCGTGTGGTCGTCGACGCTCCACAGGCGCTCGTGGCCGAGGCGCGCGGCGAGCACGGCGGAGATCAGGGTGGTCTCGTTGCGGCGGGTCTTGAAGCTTTCCAGGAAGGCGGCCTGTTCGTCATTGAGGCTGTCGCCGGCGTGGCGTTCGGCCTCCGGCAACCGCAGCCATTGCACCAGGGCCGAGTTGCGCTCGCCGGCCGCGATGAACACCGCCGCCAGGCGTCGACGCTGGGCGGCCGTCGGCTGCGCCGGCCAGGCGGCCAGCAGGCGCTCGGCCTCGGCATTGGCGGCCGGCACGTCGAGGCCGACGGCCGCTCCCGCCTTGCTGGGGTCGTAGCAATAGCTCTTCACCGTCGCGGCGTAGCGGGCCGGATAGCGGCGCAGGGCGTCGCATTGCAGGCCCGACAGGTCCTCGGTGGCGATGCCGGTCGGCTTCCACGCGGCCAGGCGATCGACCAGCGGGGCTAGCAGTCCCATGTCGAAGGTCTTGGCCAGACCCGACAGGTGGGTGGAGCCCAGCACCAGCACCTCGTTGGCCTTGCCGGCGGGCGGGCCCTTCAGCGTGTCGGGATGGAAGGTCGGGCGGTAGTCCTGGGCCTGGGCGGCGCCGGCGATCATGGCCAGCGCGCCGACGGCGAGAACGCGAACAGTACGAAACATGGGGCCCCTCGATTAGCTACTGAAGCTTAGAGGGCCGGGCGGTGGCGAACGGAGGCGCCTGAACTTAATTTAATGGCCTTGCCTCTTCCCCGACGGCGCCGCGTAGGCTGCCGCCCTCATCCCGAGGAGACCGCCATGGTCGTGTTCACTGTCCTCTATCCCGCCACGCCCGGCGCGAAGTTCGATCAGGCCTATTACGACGCGACCCACATCCCGCTGGTGCGCGAGGCCTTCACGCCGACGGGCCTGACCGACGTGCAGGTGCTGAAGGGGCTGCCCGGTCCGGACGGCTCGCCGGCGCCGTTCGTGGTGATCGTCAACATCACCTTCCGCGATGCGGCGGCGTTGCAGGCGTCGCTGGGCGGCCCGAGGGCGCCGGAGGTGCTGGGGGACGTGGCCAAGTTCACCGACATCACGCCGGTGACGCAGGTCAGCGCGCCGGCCTAGCCGAGGATGCCGGCCAGCGCGTTCACGACCCGCTCGACATCGCCGTCGGTCATGGTCGGATAGAGCGGCAGGGTCAGGCACCGCGCGTACCAGGCGTCCGCGCCGGGCAGGTCGGCCAGGCCCTGGCGGTTGACGTAGTAGGGCTGCCGGTGGACCGGGATGTAGTGGACCTGCGTCCCGATCCCTTGGGCCTTCAAGCTCTCGACCACCGTCCGGCGCGACAGGCCCTCGGCCTCGAAGTCGATCAGCACGGTCAGCAGATGCAGGGCCGGGTTCGAATGGGCCGGGCTGCTGGCCAGCCGCACGCGCGGCGTCCGTTCGGCGAGAAGCTTGGCGTAGAGCGCCGTCAGCTCGCGACGGCGGGCGACGAAGCGGTCGAGCTTCTTCAGCTGCGACAGGCCCAGGGCGCAGAGCACGTCGGGGATGCGGTAGTTGAAGCCCAGCTCCGGCATCTCGTACCACCACGGATCGCCGCCGTCCGGCCGGACCATGCCGTGCGAGCGCAGCAGCCGGACCTTGGCGGCCAGTTCGGCGTCGTTGGTGGTCAGCATGCCGCCTTCGCCGGTGGCGAGCGTCTTGACCGGATGGAACGAGAAGCTGGCGAAGGCCGAATAGGCGCCGTCGCCGACGGGGTGTTCGACGCCGCCAAAGGTCCCGACCGAGCCCAGCGCATGGGGCGCGTCCTCGACCAGCACCGCGCCGGACGCGCTGGCCATGGCCTTCAGCGCGGGCAGGTCGCAGACGTCGCCACGCAAATGGACGGGCAGCACCGCCTTGATCCGCTTGCCCGGCGCGCCGTTCAGGGCGCGGGCGAGCGTGTCGGGGGTCATCAGGCCGCTGTCGGGATCGACATCGGCGAACACCACCTCGGCCCCGACATAGCGGGCGCAGTTGGCGGTGGCCAGGAAGGTGACCGACGGCGCGACGCAGACATCGCCTTCACCGATCCCCAGGGCCAGCATGGCGAGGTGCAGAGTCGCCGTGCCGTTCGAGACGGCGATGGCGTGTTCCGCCCCGACCTTCGTCGCGAAGGCGGTCTCGAAGGCCTCGACCGTCGGGCCGGTGGTGAGAAAGTCGCCGCGCAGGGCCTCCGCGACGGCCGCGACGTCATCGTCCTCGATCGTCTGGCGGCCGTAGGGGAGGAAGCCGCTCATCGCGCCGCCTTTTCCTCCAGCATGGCCAGCAGGCCTTCGGGGCTCAGCCAGTCGTGGTTGTTGTCGCTGCTGTACGAGAACTCCTCGGCCACCGGCTTGGCGCCGTCGGCGGCGGAATAGGGCGTGCGGCCGAACTCGGCGAAGTTGGGCTCGATGGCGAAGCGGTCCTCGAACTCGACGGTCGAGCGCGCGTCATCGGCGCTGATCATGATCTCGTGCAGCTTCTCGCCGGGGCGGATGCCGACCACCTTCATGCCGGCGTCCGGCGACATGGCCTTCACCAGGTCGGGCATGGCCATGGAGGGGATCTTCGGCACGAAGATCTCGCCGCCGCGCATCATGGTCAGGGACGACAGCACGAAGTCGACGCCTTCGTTCAGGGTGATCCAGAAGCGGGTCATGCGCGGATCGGTGACCGGCAGCTCGGTCGCGCCCTGGCTCAGCAGACGGCGATACAGCGGCACGACGCTGCCGCGCGAGCCGACCACATTGCCGTAGCGCACGACGCAGAAGCGCGTGCCGATGTCGCCCGACAGGTTGTTGGCCGCCACGAAGGTCTTGTCCGAGGCCAGCTTGGTCGCGCCATAGAGGTTGGTCGGGTTGCAGGCCTTGTCGGTCGACAGGGCCACGACCTGCTTCACGGCGTTGTTCAGGCTGGCCCAGACCACGTTCTCGGCGCCCAGCACGTTGGTGTGGATGCACTCGGACGGATTGTATTCGGCCGCCGGCACCTGCTTCAGGGCCGCGGCGTGGATGACGATATCGACGCCGCGCAGGGCCAGGGTCAGGCGCTCGCGATCGCGGACGTCGCCCAGGAAGAAGCGCAGCTTGCCGTAGGTGGCCTCGTCGAACTGCTCGCGCATTTCGAGCTGCATGTCGCTCTGCTTCAATTCGTCGCGGGAATAGATGATCACCTTCCGCGGCGTATAGCGGCGAAGGACGGTCTCGATGAAGCGCCGGCCAAAGGAGCCGGTGCCCCCGGTGACCAGGATCACCTTGCCGTCCAGATCGAGGGATTTGGGGGAAAAACGGCCCAAGGTCTGCCTCCTGCGACGTGCGCGCGCTTCCCGATCGCTTTGGGGGCGTCGCGACGACTCGTGGTTAACGCCTTTGCGTACGCCCGCAGACGTAAAGAGGACGTCAACCACGACGCGATACAAGGCGGCATGCGCCGTACACGCCTCCTCCCGATCGCCCTGATCGCCGCCCTCGCTGGCGGCTCCCTGGCCGCGCCCAGCGTCGCCTTCGCCGGCCATGGCGGCGGCGAGGAGAAGAAGGCCCCGCCGACCTATTTCGCGCTGGACCCGATCAATGCGGTGGTCCTGCGCCGCGACGGCCGCCGGGGCGTGATGACGGTCGAGACCGGCATCGAGGCCAAGGACCCCGTGCTGATGACCCGCGCCCAGGCCTCGACCCCGCGCCTGCGCGCCGCCTTCGCCCAGGTGCTGATGGTCTATGCCGCCGGCCTGCGTGGCGGCGTGGCTCCGGACATGGACTATGTGGTGCGTGAGCTGCAGAAGGCCTGCGACCAGGTGGTCGGCAAGCCGGGCGCCAAGGTTCTGATCGGCTCGACCCTGCTCAGCTAACCAATCCCGCTCATCCCCGCGAAAGCGGGGACCCAAGCTGATGATCGGGTTGTGGTGAGGCCGTGGGTCAGACCCTTCACGCCGCTTGGGTCCCCGCTTTCGCGGGGATGAGCGGATGGGGGGTTAGGTCTTGGATTTCCTTCGAGCTCTAAAGAAGCTCCGCAGCAGATCGGCGCTCTCCTCGGCCAAGACACCGCCGGTCACCTCCGGCCGCCAGTGACAGGTGGGCTGGGCGAAGAACTTCGGGCCGTGCACGACCGCGCCGCCCTTGGGGTCCTCGGCCCCGAACACCACCCGTCCGATCCGCGCATGGCTGATCGCCCCGGCGCACATGGCGCAGGGCTCCAGCGTCACGACCAGGGTGAGGTCGGTCAGGCGGTAGTTCTCCAGCTTGGCGGCGGCTGCCCGCATCGCCGCGATCTCGGCATGGGCCGTGGGGTCGTGGGCGGCGATCGGGCCGTTGCCGGCCGTGGCGATCACCTCGCCGGTCTTGGGATCCAGGATCACCGCGCCGACCGGGGTTTCACCGGCTTCGGCCGCCGCGCGGGCGGCGTCCAGCGCCAGGCGCATCATGCGGTGGTCTTGATCCTGGTCCTGATCGGTGTGCATTAGCTGAAAAAGCCCATCGAGAGATGCGCCCAGCCCGAGAAGGACGCCGAAAATGACCAAGCCACACGATCCCCTGTACGAGCCTCACCTCGACGGTCAAGACGGAGAGCTGGACGGCGGTCCCGGCGAACGGGTCGCCAAGGCCCTGGCGCGGGCCGGCGTGGCCTCGCGGCGCGAGGTCGAGCGGCTGATCGAAGCCGGTCGCGTGGCGATCAACGGCAAGGTGCTGACCACCCCGGCGGTGAAGGTCCAGCCCGGCGACTTCCTGACCGTCGACGGCCAACTGGTGGCCGAGCGCGAGCCGACGCGGATCTTCCGCTACCACAAGCCCACCGGGCTGATGACCACCCACAACGACCCCAAGGGCCGGCCGACGGTGTTCGGTTCGCTGCCCAAGGAGCTGCCGCGCCTGATCTCGGTCGGTCGTCTCGACTTGAACTCCGAAGGCCTGCTGCTGCTGACCAATGACGGCGAGCTGTCGCGCGCGCTCGAGACGCCCAGCAACGCCTGGGTCCGTCGCTATCGCGCCCGCGCCTTCGGCGACACCACCCAGGCCAAGCTCGACAAGCTGAAGGACGGCATCACTGTCGAGGGCGTCACCTACGGCGCCATCGAGGCCAAGATCGACAAGGCCCACGACAAGGCCGGCGGCGGCAAGAACATCTGGCTGACGGTCAGCCTGTCGGAAGGCAAGAACCGCGAAGTCCGCAAGGTGCTGGAAGCCCTGGGCCTGAAGGTCAACCGCCTGATCCGCATGTCCTACGGCCCGTTCGCGCTGGGCCCGCTGGAAGCCGGCCAGATCGAGGAGGTCGGCCCCCGGGTGATCCGCGAGCTGATGGAAGGCATCGTCTCCGAAGAGAACATGCCGACCGGCGATCGTCCGAAGTTTGGCGGCATCGCCGCGGCCGTGAAGGCCCCCGGCACGCCGGGCGGCGGCGACCTGCAGCGCCGGGGCGCGCCGCGCGCCGACCGCGCGGTGGTGCTCGACGCGCCGGAGAAGTCCGAGAAGCCGGTCTACAAGGCCGGCTGGGCCAAGCCGAAGAAGAAGGTCTCGCCCCACGCCCCGGCCAAGGGCGCCAGCAAGGGCATCGCGGCGCCGAAGGCCAAGCGCGCGCCCAAGTCGATCGAGAGCAAGTTCATCGACATCGGCAAGCCCGCCATGCGCGGCAAGCCGGCGGCGGCGCGTCCTGGCGCGAAACCGGCTGACGGCGCGGCGCGTCGCGTGTCGGAAAAGCCGGGTCGCGCGGCCCCGCGTCCGGGCGCGGCCCCGCGTCGGGGCGCGGCCAAGCCGTCGCGGGGCTCCGCGCCCCCGCGCGGTGGTCCGAAGCGGTAAATCGAACCCACCGCAGCAGCGCCCCCTCCGTCTCGTCGCGTATCCGCGCCGATCCACCTCCCCCGCAAGCGGGGCAGGAGAGTAGCTATCTTCTCCTCACCCGTGAAACGGGGGAGGTGGCGCGCTGCGGATACGCAGCGTGACGGAGGGGGCGCTCTGGCGGCTAAGCCGCCGCCGGCGTCGAGGACGTCCGCGTCCACCTGCGCAGGGCCGGCCAGCGGACCGACAGCTCGGCGACGCCGATGAAGCCGGCCAGCACCACGAGAGCGCTGGCGATCAGGCCGGCCTTGAACTCGTGCGGGGCGTCGGGGCGGGTGGTCATCGGCCGGATCAGCAGCAGGATCACGGCGTTGTTGGCCGCGTGGGCGCCGATGCCCAGTTCGATGCCGCCCAGGCGCAGCGCCATCCAGGTCAGGCCCGCCCCCATGGCCGCGCGGACCAGGAAGGCGTCGATGTTGGGGTCGAAGTGGATGGCGGCGAACAGCAGGCCGTTCAGGGCCATCAGCACGATGGGGTCGCGGATATAGGCCGCGCTCTGCTTCAGCAGCCAGCCTCGGAACACCAGCTCCTCGGCGGCCGAGGCCAGGACCAGCAGGGCGATGGCCAGGGCCGCATAGAGGGTGCGGCCCACGAGGTTCGGCGAGACCTTCCACAGCGGCGCGTCCAGCGGCTGGCCCAGGGCGCCGGCGATTCCGGCGATGGCGCCCATCACCACGCCGACCAAGACGAGGCCGCCGACCAGCAGCCGCCAGCGCACCGGCTGGCCGCGATTGACGTAGTCGGTGATGCGGCGGTGGTGGATCGCGCCCGCCGCGAACACGAAACCGACCGCCGCGCCCAGGTTCACCCCCGCCAGCACGGCCAGGAAGAACAGCGACTGCCGCGCCGTCGGCTCGGTCAGGTTCGGATCGGAAAAGATGCTGAAGAGATCGCCGGCCGCCGGCGCGCCGTCCAGGCCGCTGACCACCAGCAGGCCGATCAGGGTGGCGGTGATCGCGCCCAGCAGGCCCGCCACGGCGCCGGCCAGCATGCCGACCGGCACGGCGAACACGGTGCGCCACGGGTCGCGGTCATAGGGCGACAGGTCGGCCAGGAAACGCGAACGCTTCACCGCCTCCATCAGCTCGCCCATCCGCATCGCCCGATCGCCTCTGCTTGATCGCCTTGCTATCTGGGCGACTAAGAGGGAAGGGCCGCGATCTTGTAAAGCGCGTGCTTGCCGCAGGGCGCGGAGGACGGCACACATCCGGTTACGGGTTGTAAGGGCCAAGTATGGGGAATGGGCATGAGTGACGGGGTTTCGGGCAAGGGCGACACGGGCGCGGGGCATCTGCATCGGCTGGTGCTGTTTTCGGACGCCGTCTTCGCGATCGCCATCACCCTGCTGGCCATCGAGATCCACCCGCCCGAGCACTGGCATGGCGTGCCGGACCTGTTCCATCAGATGGGCCACAAGCTGACCGCCTATGCTGTCAGCTTCGCGACGATCGGGGTCTCCTGGTTCAGCCACCGCCGGGTGTTCGCCCGACTGCTCCGGGCCAATGGCGGCCTGGATGTCTTCAATTTCGTGGTGCTGGGCCTGATCGCCCTGCTGCCGCTGAGCACCGAAATGCTGTGGGAAAAGCCCGACGGCGAGGCCGTGCTGATCTATGTCGGCCACGTGGCGCTGATCGGCCTGGCCATGGGCCTGGTCTGGGCCTATGCGGCCTTCGTCGGCAAGCTGACCGAGCCGATGCCCACGGGCGAGGCCCTGTTCGTGCTGCTGCGCGTGGCGCTGCTGCCGGGCCTGATGTGCGGCCTGACGATCTTCAGCCTGGTCAAGCCGTGGGGCTGGGCCCTGCTGGCGGCGCTGGTCCTGGGCCTGAACTTCATCGGCCGTCGCCTGGCCGCTAAGTCAGCTCCGGAAGCCGCCGCCTGATGCGCATCGTCTCGGGCCAATATCGCGGCAAGGCCATCGTCACGCCGCCAGGCGGCACGACCCGCCCCACCTCCGACCGCGCCCGTCAGGCCGTGTTCAACATCCTGGAGCACGCCGCCTGGGCGCCGGAGCTGCACGGCGCGCGGGTCATCGACGTGTTCGCCGGCTCGGGCGCGCTGGGGCTGGAGGCCCTGTCGCGCGGAGCCGGGTTCTGTCTGTTCGTCGAGACCGACGACGCCGCGCGCGGCGCGATCCGCGAGAACATCGACGCCATGCACCTGTTCGGCGTCACCCGCGTTCACCGCCGCGACGCCACCGACCTGGGGCCGCGTCCCGCCAGCGCCGGCGCCCCGTTCGACATCGCCTTCCTCGACCCGCCCTACAACAAGGGCCTGGGCGAGAAGGCCGTCGCTGAGATGAGAGCCCACGAGTGGCTGGCCGCCGGCGCGATCGTGATGTTCGAGCGGGGACGCGGGGAGGTGGACCCTGTGCTTGAGGGCTTCGAGCAGATCGACGCGCGCGACTACGGCGCCGCGCGGGTGCTGTTTTATAAGCTGCTGTAGAATTCCAACCGTCCCAATAGCTTGTCATCCCGGCCGCAGCGAAGCGGAGAGCCGGGACCCAGGGGTCACCGCAGTGCGCCGGCCCCTGGGTCCCGGACAGCGCTACGCGCTTCCGGGATGACAAGTGGGGGTGGGCGGCCTCACCACGCCCTCGCCCCCACCCGGTTGTCGAGCTGCGCCCGCAGGCTGCCCAGCCCCAGCCGGGTGATACGGTAGGGCCCGCCGTCCTGGCTGGCGATCAGCCGCTTGCGCTTCAGCGACTGGAAGACGCCGACCGAGCAGTCGGTCAGCGCCCAGCCGTCGCGGGTGATGCAGTCGGCCGCGACGATCTTGCCGTGGTCGTCGCGTTCGAGTTCGATCCGGCCGCCTTGGGCCAGGGCGTGCAGCGTGCGTTGCTGCGGTTTGGAGATGTTCAAGGGGTTGTCCGAGAGATCGAGGCATACGATCGCGCATCCGGCCAGCGGAGCGCGGGCGGATAGCGGGCCTATCGACTTTCGAACCGAAGCTCGGAGCCTGTTAGGCCCGCGCCTCGCGCACAATCTCGGACATGAACCACACAAAGAGAGGTTGGTGCGGGGAAGATAGCGGTGGGTTGCCAGTGGGCAAGTCCGCGCGAACGCCCAGCAGCCGTCTCCCCGGCGAAAGCCGGGGCCCAGATCTCAAAGCGCTGGGGTGGGATGGAGAAGCATTGAGCCCCTAGAACCCAGTCAGCGCTCCTCCAGCTGGGTCCCGGCCTTCGCCGGGAAGAACGGATTTAGGCTTTTACGGCGCCTTGCTCACATGGTTGTCGACACCCGTGATGCTGACCTTCGGCGGCTTGGCCGAACGCCAGCGCACCGTCTGGTCCGTGCCGGTCACCGACACCACCGCGCCCGGCGCCAGGTCGATGGTCACCGTGCTGCCCGTGCCCGTCAGCTTCAGCCCCGCGCAGGCGCCAGTGAAGGTCAGCTCGTGGTCTGTGCCCGCGACGATGACCGAGCGGCCGTCGCAGGCGATCGTGTTCCGCTGCTCGATGCCGGTGATCTGGATCGGCGGTTCGGCGGCGAGGCCGGCGACGAGCGCGAGCAGGGGGATGAAAGCCATGATGCGTCCTTAAGCTTTGGCGCGAGCTACACGGCTCGGCCTGGCCTAAACACGCCAGGCGATCAAAAGCTCCACCTTGGGCTGTGATTGTTTTGTGGCAAGACGCTTAGGGCAGGGCGTTGAGCGCCCCGGCCACATGCGACAGGGTCTTGGGCCGATAGGCCGGATCGGCCTTCTTCCAGCGGGTGCGGGCCGCCTCGGAGACTTCGTCCAGCGTGGTCGGGCCGTCGCGGTCCTTCTGGCCGACGGCCTCGAGGATGATCGAGCCGACATTGCGGTCGCCCGAGCGCAGCGACGCCAGCGGATCGGCCGCGCCCTCGAACGTCGCCACCTGGTCGGGATCGAACGCCAGGCCCGCGCGCTGGGCGCTCTCGATCATCCACAGCAAGGGCGGCAACGAGATGCCGCCGTCCGACTCGCCGCCGCCGACCGCGCCGTGGCCGCCGGGGAACCAGCGCTGCTGGTAGGGACGCTGCTCGTAAGGCAGGCCGCTGGCGTCGGCATTGGCGTTGAGGCCGTCCAGGTTGGTCCATAGGGTCGGCGTGAAGGTCTCGCGCTTCTCGTCGATCGACACCGCGTGGCGGGCGTTGAAGACGAAGCGCGACAGGCTGGTGTCGTGGAACTCGTACTTGCCGTTGATCTGTTCGGAGAACGGCAGGCCGCGCGGGATGCCCAGCGAGCCGACGGTGTCCCAGACGCCCAGGAACTGGATCCAACCGGTCTCCTCGCGCTTGGCGGCGGCGACGGTCTTGGCCGGGCTGTCGGGGTTGAACGTCCGCTCCTCCAGGGCCGTGGCGGCCTCGTGGCAGAAGTTCTGGCGGAAGCGGCGGATCTCGACGGCGTCCTTGTCGTGCGAGCGGTACAGCTCGATGGCCCGCTCGCATTCGGAGGCGTTGATCCGCTTCAGGATCCAGACCTGGCGCAGCAGGCCAGCCAGGCTGCGGGCGGTGTAGGCGCCGCGGCTGAAGCCGAAGATGTAGATGCGGTCGCCGGGCTCGTAGTTGAGGACCAGGAACTCGTAGGCCTCGGCGATCTTGCGGTCCAGGCCCCGACCGAGCGCCCCGCCCAGGATGCGCGTGGCCTTGTCCAGCACCCCGGTCCCGACCCCGACGCCGTCGTCATAGAAGGTGATCTGCGGGACCTTCGTCGCGCCCTGCGTGGCGGTCGAGGCCAGCGCCCGCGTCAGGCGGGTGACGTTGGTGGGGAATTTCTGGCTCAGTTCCTGCCAGGTGCCGTCGCAGCAGATGACGAGGTTCTTCATGGTCCCCCTCCGGTCGCTCAACAGAGCTTCACGTTAGGGTGAAAGTCTCGCCATTTGCAATCGTGGATCGTAACCTGGCTATTTCTTCGCCTTGGCTGGGGTGGTCTGGCTGGCCTTGACCGGCGCGCCCTGCTGGCGGGCCGCGCTGACCAGGCCGGCGCAGTCGGCGTCCTTGGCCTCGCCGGTGGTGACGAAGGGCAGCAGGGCGGCCAGCGGGTTGACCAGCGAACCCAGCGCGGCGGCGATGCCGCCCTGGCCCACGGTCTTGCTGACGTCCAGGCCCGGCTTGGGGGCCATGATCGGGCCCTTGATGGTGATCGGGATGAACAGGCGCACCAGGCGCGGCTTCTTGCTGTCGCCCTCGATGCGGAAGTCCATCCGCTCGGTGGCCAGGTTCACGGTGCCACGCCCCTTGGCCAGCACCACGCCGGTGTCGGCGACCAGGGTGCTGGTGGTCATGACGCCGTTCTTGACGTCGAAGTCGGCGACGGCGCAGCGCACCGGCGTCTCCTTGTCGCTCTTGGACAGCAGCAGCAGCAGGCCCTTGGAGGCGTTGACGCCCAGCAGTTCGGCGAAGGCCTGGCGGATCTGGCCGCGCGGGGCGACCAGGGTCACCGAGCCATCAGCCGTCGAGGCGGCGCGATGGACGCTGTTGCCGGTGCCGGTCAGCTTGGCCCGGGCCAGGACCGCGCCCTCGATGGCCGGCTTGCCGTCGCTCTTGAACGGGATGAAGTCCTCGAGGCGGGCGTTCAGCAGGCGCACGTCGATGTCGGTCTTCGGCACTTCGGGACGGGCGTCCAGGCGGACCTTCCCCTTCAAATCGCCGCGCGAGAAGGTCAGGGCCAGCGGATCGACGGTCAGCACGCCCTTGTCCAGCACGACCTCGGCGCTGACCTTGCGCAGCGGCAGGTTGGGGGCGTTCACGGTCTCGGCGCGGTAGCTGACCTTGGCGTCCATGGCGCGGATGCGGTCGACCTGCAGGGTGGCGTCGGGCAGCAGGCGCTGGGTCGCGTCGCGCTGGGCGGCCTCGACCTTCTGGCCGGCCGAGGCGGTCTCGCCGCGACCGGTGGCGGGTGCCGCGCCGAACAGGCTGCCCAGGTCGTCGAAGTCCAGGCGGCGCGAGCGCAGGTCGGCCTCCAGATAGGGCCGCTCGCGCCCGGTCAGCACGAAGAGGTCGCCGCTGATGTCGCTGTCGCCGACGCGGCCGGCCAGCTTCTCGAAGTCGTAGCGGTCGCCCTTGCGGACCAGGTGGCCCGAGATCTTGTAGGGCGGGGTGTTGGGCAGGGTCAGGCCGATCAGGTCGTGCAGGCGGTTCAGGTCCGCGCCCGAGATGCTGACCTGGGTCTCGAAGCGGCCCAGGTCGAACGGCTTGTTGACCGCGCCCTCGGCAGTGATGCGGGTCGAGCCGGCCTGGATCTGGGCGTCGAACGGATAGGGCTTGTCCGGCGTGATGTTCAGCAGCGGGCCGCCGCTGACCTGCGCCACGAAGCCGGCCTTGTTCAGGCTGCCCTTGCCCTCCAGCACGAAGCGGCCGCCCTTCTCGCCGGCGCGTTCCTGGGCGTTGACCGTGCCGACGAACAGCGCGCCACGGCTGCGGTCATCGACGCGCAGCTGGCCGTCATTGATGACGAAGCGCTGGATGGCCGGCAGCTTCAGCGGCTTATCGCTCTTCTTCGGGCCGAAGGTCCAGTTGGCCCGGCCGTCCTGGGCGCGCAGCAGGCGCACCTGCGGCTTGTCCACCGCCAGGAACGGCAGGATGACCTGGCCGCGCAGCAGCGGCAGGATCTTGATCTGCACCGCCACGCGCTGGACTTGGGCCATCTGGCCGGCCTGCGGATCGACCGACTTGGCCCAGGCCGGCTGGCCGATGCGCAGGCCGTAGGCCTCGGCCTTGGGCGAGAACGACCACGGGTGGACGCGCAGGTCGCCGGCGATCACCACCTCGCGCTGCAGCTGGGCCGAGGCGTAGCGGCCGATCGGACCACGCAGCCAGTTCCAGTCGAAGATCCACAGGAAGATGACGATCGCCGCGACCAGGGTCAGGGCCGCGCCGATGCCGATGCGCGCGCTTTTGGACAGCCCTCGGAACGGGTTCCGGGGCGGCTTGGGCGCGGGCATGACGTCGGCGGTGGACAGGATCGTGGCTCCGGTTGAACCCACACAACGCGTGAGCCCGGCGATCCTGTTCCAATTTGAAGCGAAGCGGCCCCCGCCGACTTCGCGATCAGTGCGTCAGTAGATCAGACCGATCCGACAGACGACCACCCCCGCGACGATGAAGACCGCGATGGCGACCAGTTCATAGGCCTTGAAAAACGGCCGGCTTGGCGTGCGCATGATTGAAAGTTCCCCCGTCCCATTTTGGTGCGTTTCGACGCTCTCGGCGCAAGGGCGGCGCCACCCGGTTTGGGTTTAGGGCGCCTTTCCGGGCCAGATCAGGTAACCGGCCTCGTCGCGCCCGGCGGCGCCATAGCCGTAAAAACGAGGGTCGTAGCCATACGACGGCGGATAGTTCACGCCCTGGCCCCCACGGCCATAGGCGTAACCGCTGTCATACGAACTGCGCTCGTACTCGTACTGAGATTGGGAAGAGCGGCTGTCGTAGCGGCGCTCGCCGTAGCGATCGCCGGCGTAACCGCCGCCATAGGCGTAGCCGCCTTGGTAGCCGCCGCCGGTATAGCCCCCGCCATAGCCGCTGCAGCCGCAGTCGGGCGCGTAACCGCTCCCGCCTTGGTAGCCATAGTCGTAGCCGGTCTGGACATCCAGGCGACCGCCATAGCCCGACTGGCCATAGCCGTGGCCGTAGCCGCTATAGGCGCTGTCGCACTCGGTGCGGTCCCAGCGGTAGGCGCCGCCTGGCCCCGTGACCCGGCGCGTGAAGCACTGGCCGGGCGCGGCGTTGGGCGGCAGGATTTCCGGGCCCGGAGGTCCGCCGACGCCGCCATGGTGCGAGCCGGCCAGCGCCGGCGCGGCCGTCAAGGCGGCGGCCGTGGCGAGGGCGATCGTGGTCAGGCGGCGAAATATAGGCATGGGCGACTCCGGACA
This sequence comes from Caulobacter sp. GW456-12-1-14-TSB4, assembly GCF_059424195.1. Lineage (NCBI taxonomy): Bacteria > Pseudomonadati > Pseudomonadota > Alphaproteobacteria > Caulobacterales > Caulobacteraceae > Caulobacter > Caulobacter sp. GW456-12-1-14-TSB4. The sequence continues at coordinate 128,163 of NZ_JBWKZF010000010.1, read as the reverse complement.
GTGGTTAACAAAACATTTCCGGAGGGATCGCAACCGCGCTTTCACCCATCGCGCGAGCGTAGCCGTGACGGGCTTTCCCTCGTCGGCCGGGACGAGTAGCGTGGATCAAACATCTGTTTGAGGGCGGCCATGGCGATCGAGGCGGTGATCTGGGATTTCGGCGGGGTGTTCACGACCTCGCCGTTCGAGGCCTTCCGTCGCTATGAGACCGAACGCGGCCTGCCCAAGGACTTCATCCGCACGGTCAACGCCACCGATGGCGACGTGAACGCCTGGGCGAAATTCGAGCGGGCCGAGATCGACGCGGCGGCCTTCGACACCCTGTTCCTGGAGGAGGCCACGCGCCTGGGTCACGCCGTGCGCGGGTCCGAGGTGCTGCCGCTGCTCTATGGCGACCTGCGGCCCCGGGTGCTGCAGGCGCTGAAGGCCTGCAAGGCGCGGTTCAAGGTCGGCTGCATCACCAACAACGTCCCGACCGGCCACGGCCCCGGCATGGCCCAGAGCGCCGACAAGGCCCTGGCGGTCGGCGAGATCATGAGCCTGTTCGACGCGGTGATCGAAAGCTCCAAGGCCGGTGTCCGCAAGCCCGACCCGCGCATCTACCAGATGATGTGCGAGCGGCTGGACGTCGCGCCGGAGGCCTGCGTCTATCTCGACGACCTCGGCATCAACTGCAAGCCGGCGGCGGCCCTGGGCATGAAGGCGATCAAGGTCTCGACCGAGGATCAGTTGCTGGACGACCTTGCGAAGGCGACCGGATTGTCGTTCTGAGGGTCAAACCTTCGGAGGAAGCCCATGTCCCGTCCCAAGATCGGCGCGCAAGCCGCGATCGCCCAGCTCGACGGCTGGAGCGCCGCGCCGGACCACAAGGACGCGATCGCGAAGACGTTCAAGTTCGGCGACTTCAACGAAGCCTTCGGCTTCATGACCCGCGTGGCCCTGATGGCCGACAAGCTCGACCATCACCCCGAGTGGTTCAACGTCTACAACCGCGTCGAGGTGCTGCTGACGACGCATGACGCGGACGGCGTGACGGAACTGGACGTGCAACTGGCGAAGTTCATGGACGGGGCGGCGGCCTAAGCGCCCCCTCCGTCTCGCTGCGTATCCGCAGCGATCCACCTCCCCCGCTTCGCAGGGGAGGAGATGGGTGTCTTCTCCTCACCCGTGAAACGGGGGAGGTGGCGTGGCGCGAATACGCGCTGTGACGGAGGGGGCGCTCAAGATCGGCCCTTCCCTCGCGTTCCATCCCAGTTCAAACTCCCGTTTGAATTATAATCGGGAGGACGCCGCATGGCGCAGAGCACGGGCCGGGTCGCCGGCAAGAAGGCCTTCATCACCGGCGGGGCGCAAGGGTTGGGCGCGGCGGCCGGGCGGATGCTGGCCAGCGAAGGCGCCAAGGTCGCCCTGGCCGACCTGAACCTGGCCGGCGCGCAGGCCGTGGCCGACGAGATCAACGCCGCCCACGGCGCGGGCACGGCCTTCGCCTATCAGCTGGATGTCACCCAGGAAGACCAGTGGATCGAGGTGCTGGAAAAGGCCGCCGGCGATCTGGGCGGCCTTTCGGTGCTGGTCAACAACGCCGGCATCGGCGGCGATGGGCCCATCGAGAGCCTGGATTTCGGGCTCTGGAAGAAGGTCATGTCGGTCAATGTCGACTCGGTGTTCCTGGGCGCCAAGCACGCCCTGACTCACATGCGCGCCCATCAGCCGGGCTCGATCATCAATCTGAGTTCGATCGCCGGCCTGATCGCCAACGGCAATTCGCCGGCCTACAACGCCTCGAAGGCGGCGGTCTGGCTGCTGAGCAAGAACATCGCGCTGTACTGCGCCAAGATGAAGCTCGACATCCGCTCGAACTCCATCCACCCGACCTTCATCGACACGCCGATCCTGGACGGGTTCTCGGCCCGGTTCGGCAAGGAGGAGGCCTTCGCCAAGCTGGCCCGCCAGGTGCCGCTGGGCCGCATCGGCGAGCCGAACGACATCGCCAACGCGGTGCTCTATCTCGCCAGCGACGAGAGCAAGTTCATGACCGGCGCCGAGATCAAGGTCGACGGGGGTATATCGGCGATGTGATGCGCTGACGGGTTCTCCTCCCCCGCTGGGGGAGGTGGCCCAGAGGGCCGGAGGGGGCAGCGCGGCGCTAACCCAGATCGCGCCAAGCATTGCCTATGCCGGCGCTGCCCCCTCAGTCGCTCCGCGACAGCTCCCCCGAAGGGGGAGCATCTACCGCGGCGCGCGCTTCGCCAGGATCCGCTGCAAGGTCCGCCGGTGCATGTTCAGCCGCCGGGCCGTTTCCGACACGTTGTGGCCGCACATCTCGTAGACGCGCTGGATGTGCTCCCACCGCACGCGGTCGGCGCTCATCGGGTTTTCCGGCGGGGCCGGGGCGGCGTCCTTGGCGGCCAGAAGGGCGCGAGCCACGTCGTCGGCGTCGGCCGGCTTGGACAGGTAATCGACCACCCCCGCCTTCACCGCCGCCACCGCCGTGGCGATGTTGCCATAGCCGGTCAGCATGATGACCTTGGCGTCGGCGCGGGCGTCGCGCACGGCCTCGACGACCTTCAGGCCCGAGCCATCCTCCAGCCGCATGTCCAGCACCGCGTGGGCCGGCGCATGACTGCGCAGGATCGTCAGGGCCTCGGCCACGGAAGCGGCCAAGGTCACCTCGAACCCACGCTGCTCCAGCGCGCGACCCAATCGGGTCCGCAGCGGAGCGTCATCGTCCAACAGTAGCAGCGTCTTGTCCGGCAGCGCCGAAACCAGCTCACCGATATCCGCCATAGAAGTCCGCGCCTCCCCAGCGCCAATACTCAACAGGCCAAATAACAACCCATACTTTCGCGCTTCCGCGAAACACTCAAGCCCCCGTAAAGCCGGGGGCCTCTAAGGCCGGCCGAGGCCAGCGCGCCGAAACGACCGCCCCACCCCGGCGACCATTACGGAAATCCACCGTCGCGCCCGTTCGTTCCAGCAAGGTCTTTGCGATGAAGAAGCCTAGACCCATGCCGATATGCCCCGTCCGCGAGCCTTCCGCGCCCGGACGTGTCGTGACATAGGGCTCGCCCAGCTTGGCCAGCACCTCGGGCGAGAAGCCCGGACCGTCGTCGCGCGCCTCGATGACGATGTAGCGGGCGTCGAAACGGGCGATCACCAGCACCTCGCCACGCGCGAAATCGACGGCGTTCTCGACGATCGAGGTCATGGCGTGGATGATTTCCGGGCGCCGCCAGATGTCGGGCGCGGTCTCGCCGGACGGGCCGTTGACGACCGCCTCCACGCGCACGCCGTGCACCAGGTGCGGTTCGATCACGTCCTGGACCAGCTGGACCAGGCTCATGCGCTCGTGCACCGCGTCGGTGGCCTCGGGCATCTCGGTCAGGCGCTGGAGGATCTCGCGGCAGCGGGCGGCCTGGCCGATCAGCAGTTCGGCGTCCTCGCGGGTCTGGTCGTCGGGCGCGCCGCGCGCCATCTCGCGGGCCACGACCGAGATGGTCGCCAGCGGCGTGCCCAGCTCGTGAGCGGCGGCGGCGGCCAGGGCGCCCAGGGCCGAGAGCCTCTGCTCGCGGGCCAGCACGGTCTCGGTGACGTTGAGGGCCAGCTCCATCCGCGCGGACTCGCTGGCCGCCTGCCAGGCATAGGCCGCCGTCAGGATGATGCCGACGATCCGCGCCGCCACGATGGTCCACAGCATCAGCGGGCTGGGGGTGTAGGGCCAGGGCTGGCCGTTCACGATCGGCAGCGGCATGTGGAAGAGGGCCAGCAGAACCGTCGAGGCGATGGCCAGCGCCCCCAGGCCGATGGCGTAGCGGGCCGGCAGGGTCGCCGCCGCCAGGGTCACCGGCGCGATCAGCAGCAGGGCGAAGGGATTGTGCGCCCCGCCGGTCAGGTAGATCAGCCCCGACAGCTGCAGGATGTCGAAGGCGATCTGGGCGGTGGCCTCGCCGTCTCGGGCCAGGCGCTGGCCGCTGGACGCCAGGCCCAGCAGCACGTTCAGCCAGGCCGACAGGGCGATCAGGGTGAAGCACAGCGCCCACGGCACCTGCAGCTTCAGGGCCAGGCCGGAAATCAGCAGGACGGCGGTCTGGCCGACCACCCATAGCCAGCGCTGCGCCAGAAGTGTGCGTACCCTTAAGCGTCCGCGACGCAGCCCTGGAGCCGTCCAGGACCAGGCGTCGTCTTGCGCCGGTTCGTCACCGGGCTTATCGAGCCCTCTGTGACGCTGATCGTCGGGCGTTCTCGCGAACGATACGTCAGTCATGGTCGCAGGATTGTCCAGAATTGCGCGCTTTGCGAGAGCAAAAGGACAAGCGGCAATAAAAGGATGAAATGCACATGCCTCGTCATCGCCTTCTCCTGATCCTGGCCTGCGTCGTGGGCCTCGCGGTGACCGCTGGCCTGGCGTGGCGCGCCGGGGTGTTTCAGTCCGAGCCCGCCGTGACGGTGGGCGGACCGTTCCAGCTCGTGAACCAGGACGGCGCCCCGACCACCGAGAAGGCGCTGAAGGGTAAATGGAGCGCGGTGTTCTTCGGTTTCACCTATTGCCCCGATGTCTGCCCGGGCACGCTGCAAGGCCTGTCGGCGGCGACCGACCAGCTGGGCCCCAAGGCCAAGGACCTGCAGATCGTCTTCATCTCGATCGACCCGGCCCGCGACACGCCCGAGCAGATGAAGACCTACCTGTCGGCCGACTATGTGCCCAAGACGACGATCGGCCTGACGGGGACCCAGGAACAGGTCCAGGCGGCGGCCAAGGCCTACAAGGTCTATTACGCCAAGGTCGGCGACGGCCCCGGCTACACCATGGACCACTCGACGGCGATCTACCTGATGGACGAGAAGGGCCGCTTCAAGACGGTGATCCCCTACAACCTGCCGCCGGCCGACATCGCACGGCGGATTTCGGACGCGATGCGCGAGGGGTAGGAGCGCCTTTGGAGTTCACGGGTCTCGAGCGGACGGTTTTCGCCCAGATGTGCGACGCTGAGCCCGGCGTCGCTGAATGGTTGGGCGCACTTCTGGCGACGGCGAGGCTGACCGAGCGGGACAATACCGGCCACGGTTTCTACACAACGTTCGAGGTCGAGAGGGTCCTGCCGCCCGTGGCGATGCAGATGGTCGATGCGCCCAACGCCGAGATCGGGGTCGGAGGCGAGGTCCTGATCATGGGCTTCGTCCTGTGGCTGAAGGACGGGTACCCGGACTGTCTGGAAGGCTTTCAGTACGGAACGCTGGCAGGCGATGACATCGATCTCAAGGCTACCGGCCTGGATGATCTCGTCTGGCTGCGGGCGGCGCTCTGAAGCGGCGAGCCCCGTGACCGCTACCACCTCACCGTGAAGCGACGCCATGACGCGGCGCAAATCGCTGCGAAAGGTAGACTCCGTTAGGTTCTGACGTGCTATGTTGCGATGCAACATCGCGGATGCGCCATGCTCTACGCTCTTCACGAAGCGGCTTATTACGCCTCCACCCCGATGCGCCAGATGGCGCTGGCGGCCCGGGATTTCTGGGGATCGCCGCTGAATCCGGCCGCCGACACGGCCGTGGGCCGGCGCCTGCACGCCGGGGCGGACCTGTTCGCCAACATCACCCGGCGCTACGGCAAGCCGAAGTGGGGCATCGACACGGTCAAGATCGGTCAGGTCGACGTCCGCGTCCGCGAGACCATCGTCTGGCAGAGCGCCTGGGCGCGCGTGATCCAGTTCGACCGAGACATGGCCGACATGCGCCGGGCCGGCAAGTTCAGCCTCGACCCCGCCGTGCTGATCGTCGCGCCGCTGTCGGGCCACTATGCGACCTTGTTGCGGGGTACGGTCGAGGCGTTCCTGCCCGACCATTCGGTGTTCATCGTCGACTGGGTCAACGCCCGCAACGTCTCGGTGCTGGAAGGCCGCTTCGACTTCCACGACTATATCGACCACATCATCCAGATGCTGGCCGCGCTGGGCCCGCGTCCGAACGTGGTGGCCGTCTGCCAGCCGGGTCCGCCGGTGCTGGCCGCCGCCGCCCTGATGGCCGAGCAGAACCACCCGTCGCGCCCGGCCAGCATGACCTTCATGGGCTCGCCGATCGACGCGCGCCTGTCGCCGACCGTGACCAACCAGCTGGCCGAGGAAAAGCCGTTCACCTGGTTCCAGTCGAACATGATCTACACGGTGCCGCCGCCCTATCCGGGCGCGGGCCGGCGCGTCTATCCGGGCTTCGTGCAGCTGGCCAGCTTCATGAGCATGAACGCCGAGCGTCACCAGGAGGCCCACCGTCGCTACTTCACCGACCTGGTGAAGGGCGACGGCGACAGCGCCGACAAGCACCTGGAGTTCTACGACGAGTATCTGTCGGTCCTGGACCTGACGGAGGAGTTCTACCTCCAGACCATCGACATCGTCTTCCAGCAGTACCTGCTGCCGAAGGGCGAGCTGATGCATCGCGGGACCCTGGTGAAGCCGGAAGCCATCACCGACATCGGCCTGATGACGGTCGAGGGCGAGAACGACGACATCTCCGGCATCGGCCAGACCCAAGCCGCCCACACCCTGTGCGCGAACATTCCCGACGACCTGAAGCTGGACTATGTCCAGCCCAATGTCGGCCACTACGGCGTGTTCAACGGCCGCCGCTTCCGGGAAGAGATCTATCCGCGCGTGCGCAAGTTCATCCGCAAGTGCGACCCGCACTTCGAGGAAGAGGCGTAACGCTAAGGACGCTTGCGGCGAGCCTCGGCGCACACGATCTTAGGCGCTGATGTTCGCGCTCAAGGCCCAACGTTTTTCCGACGGTGATCGACTGGAGATCGGCGGCTGGCCGGTTCGCCTGCGGGTGGACGGCCGGGCGCGGCGGATTTCGCTGCGCGTCGACAGGGCCAAGTCCGAGATCGTCGCCCTGGCCCCCAACCTCAAGCGCCTGAACGAGGCCGTGGCCTTCGCCCAGGAGAAGTCCGGCTGGATCGCCAAGCAGCTGGCGGCCCTGCCCGAGCGGATGAACCTGGCCCCCGGCGGCGTCCTGCGCCTGAACGACCAGGCCTATCGGCTGGAGGTCGGTTCCGGCCGCGCCAGGATCGACGGCGACCGCATCGTCGCGCCCGACGACGCCAACTGGAGCCTGAAGGTCATCCGCCTGGCCAAGCGCGAGGCGCTTTCCGTGCTGACCGAGCGCACCGCCATCCATGCGGCGGCGCTCGGCCGGCCGATGCCGTCGGTGGCGGTGGCCGATCCGAAGGCGCGCTGGGGCTCCTGCCGTCCGGCCACCTCGCGTACGCCGGCGGCGATCCGCTACAGCTGGCGGCTGATCCTGGCCCCGGCGGTGGTGGCCGACTACGTCGCCGCCCACGAATGCGCCCACCTGATCGAGGCCAATCACGGGCCGCGCTTCTGGGCGCTGTGCGAGGAACTGGCCGGTGATCCAGCGCCCCACCGCGCGTGGCTGCGCGCCCACGCGGCGGAGCTGCACGCGATCGGGGCCTAGGATGGAAGATCCTCCCCCGTTGGGGGAGGTGGCCTGGAGGGGCGGAGGGGCAGCGCGGCCTATGCCCAGATGGCCTCCTCAGTCGCTCCGCGACAGCTCCCCCGGAAGGGGAGCATCTATCAGTAAGGCAGCTGATCCACCGGCGGGGCGGTGCCGGCCGGGGTCTCGGCGGCGGGACCTTCCGGTCCCGGCGTCGGGTTCATCAAATCCCCGATCGGGTCGGTGTTCTCGACCGGAGGCGGCTCGACCGTGCCGCCCGGGATCGGGGTGGCCTTCAGGCGGGGCAGGGCGGCGGCCATGAAGGTGCGCCAGACCTCGGCGGGCGCGCCGCCGCCGGTGACACGCTTCATGGGCGTGTTGTCGTCCTTGCCGGTCCAGACGGCGGTGACGAAGCCGCCGGTGTAGCCGACGAACCAGGCGTCCTTGTAGTCGCTGGTCGTGCCGGTCTTGCCGGCGATGTCGTAGCCGGCGACCTTGGCGCGCGTGCCGGTGCCCGAGGCCACGACCTGGCGCATCATCTGGTTCATGTACTGCAGGGCCGGCGAGCCGATCACCGCCGAGCGGGCCTGCTTGTCGACGCCATGGTCATAGAGGACCTTGCCGCTGGCGGTGCGGATCCGTTCGATGCCGTAGCCCTTGGCCAGGAAGCCGCCGTTCGAGAACGGGGCGTAGGCCTGGGCCATCTCCATCGGCGAGACCTCGACCGCGCCCAGCGCCATCGACGGGTCCAGCTGGATCTTGCTGGTGATGCCGAGGCGACGGGCGGTGGCGGCGACGTTGCTGGTGCCGACCTCGTTGGCCAGGCGCGCGGCGACCGTGTTGATCGACTGGGCCAGGGCCGTCTGCAGGGTGATCGGGCCGAGGTACTTGTTGGTGTAGTTCTTCGGCTCCCAGTTGCCGATCTTGACCGGCTCGTCGACGACCATCACGGCGGGCGTGCGGCCCTGTTCCATGGCGGTCAGGTAGACGAACGGCTTGAAGGCCGAGCCGGCCTGGCGGCGGGCGGTGGTGGCGCGGTCGAACTGGGTCTCGGCGTAGTCGGCGCCGCCCACATAGGCGCGGATGCGGCCTTCGCCGTCGATGGCGACCAGGGCCGCTTGCTGCACCCCTTGCGCCTCGTGGCCGTCGACGCCCAGCTTCACGGCGCGCTCGGCCGAGACCTGGATCGGCAGGTCCAGAGTGGTCTCGACGACGAGGTCCTCGGTCGGTTCGCCGACCAGCGAGCGGACCTGGGCGTCGATATAGTCGGTGAAGTACTGGGCGCGCTGGTTGGCCAGGGTGGCCGAGACCTGCACGGGGGTCTTGAAGGCCTCGTCGCGCTGCTCGGGCGTGATGGCCTTGATGCGCACCATCTCATCGAGAACGATCGTGGCGCGGCGGGCGGCGCGTTCCTTGGCCGAGACCGGCGAATAGCGGGCCGGGCCCTTCATCATGCCGGCCAGCAGGGCCGACTCGCCGATGGTCAGGTCCTTGGCGGGCTTGTTGAAATAGCGCTGCGAGGCGGCCTCGATGCCGTAGGCGCCGGCGCCGAAATAGACCCGGTTCATATAGAGGGCCAGGATCTGCTTCTTGCTGAACTTCAGCTCCAGCCAGACGGCCAGGATCAGCTCCTGGGCCTTGCGGCGATAGTTCTGGGCCGGGCTCAGGAACAGGTTGCGGGCCAGCTGCTGGGTGATGGTCGAGCCGCCGCGCTGGGGGCCGTCATGGGTGGCGTTCCACGCCAGCGACCGGACGATGCCCCAGGGGTTGAAGCCGATGTGGTGATAGAACTGGCGGTCCTCGATCGCCACGAAGGCGGCCGGCACATAGTCCGGCAGGGCGTCGATATCGACCGGCGGCGCGTACTGGCTGCCGCGCACCGCGAGCAGGGCGCCCGAACGGTCCAGATAGTTGATCGAGGGCTGACGCTTGACGTCGTAGAGCTTGGACGTGTCGGGCAGGTCGCTGGCGAACACCGCGAAGAAGGCGACGACGAAGATCAGGCCCCAGACGCCCAGGACCGTACTCCAATAGACGAGCGCCTGGAGCGGGGTGCGCTGCGGCCGAGCCGCCTTGTTCCCGCCGAAGGGTCCGTTCGCCATGGTCGTCCTGTATCCCGCGCGTCGATCTCAAGCGCGTTTCGTTTAGCCCAAGCCCACACAACGCGCGACAAGATTGACGAGAAGTGAACGAAGCTTAAGGCGCGCTTGTGGCGGCGCTCTCTCGGCGCCATGTTGCCACTTCTAATTGAGGAAACAAACGGCGAACGACCATGGCGTTCCTAGCTCCGTCAGACGGCGACCAGTCGTGCTTGGCCTCGCCGCCCGAGGCTGTCAAAAGAGCCCCCGTGTACGTTCCTCCCGAATCCCCCGAACTCGACCACGCCCGCGACGTCCTGCGGCGCACTTTTGGCCATGCCGACTTCCGAGGCATGCAGGCCGGGGTGATCAGCGAGATCCTGGCCGGCCACAGCGCCATGGCCGTGCTGCCCACCGGCGGCGGCAAGTCGCTGTGCTACCAGATCCCGTCGTTGATCCGGCCTGGCCTCGGTTTGGTGATCTCGCCGTTGATCGCCCTGATGGCCGACCAGGTCCAGGGCCTGCGCCAGGCGGGCGTGGCGGCCGAACGGCTGGACAGCAACGTCTCGATGGAAGAGCGCGGCGACATCTGGCGGCGCGTCAACGCCGGCGAGGTCGACATGCTGTACCTCTCGCCCGAGGGCTTGATGCAGCCGTGGATGCTGGACCGGCTGTCGCGCACGGACCTGGCCCTGATCGCCGTCGACGAGGCCCACTGCGTCAGCCAGTGGGGTCATGACTTCCGGCCCGAATACCGGATGATGGGTCGTCTCGCGGAGCTGTTCCCCAATGTGCCGCGCCTGGCGGTCACCGCCACCGCCGACGCCCGCACCCGCGACGACATCCGCGCCGAACTGCGCCTGCAGGGCGCGGCCGAGTTCGTCGACAGCTTCGCTCGCCCCGAGCTGGCCCTGAGCGCCGAGCGCAAGCGCGGCAAGGGCCATGACCGCGTGGTCGAGCTCGTCCTGGAGCGTCCCGGCCGGGCCGGCGTCGTCTATGCCGGCAGCCGCGACTCCACCGAGAAGCTGGCCGAGAAGCTCAATGCCGAGGGCGTCGCGGCCCTGGCCTACCATGCCGGCCTCGACAAGGCCGTCCGCGCCAAGCGGCTGGAGGATTTCCTGGAGGCCGACGCCGCGGTGATGGTGGCGACGATCGCGTTCGGCATGGGCGTCGACAAGCCCGACGTCCGCTTCGTGATCCACGCCGACCCGCCGGCCGCCATCGAGGCCTATTGGCAGGAGGTCGGCCGCGCTGGCCGCGACGGCCAGCCGGCCGAGGGCATCACCCTCTACGGATCCGCCGACATGGCCTGGGCCGGCCGCCGCATCGACACCAGGGACGCGCCCGACGAGGTCAAGCACGCCCAGTCGCGCAAGCTGCGCCAATTCTATTCGATGATGGAGGGCGTCACCTGCCGCGCCGCCGCTGTCCGCCGCTATTTCGGCGAGGAGGGCGTGGCCCCCTGCGGCGTCTGCGATATCTGCGTCGCGCCGCCGACCGGGATCGACGCCACCGAGGCGGCCCAGAAGGCGCTGTCGGCCGTCCACCGCATGGGCGGCCGGTTCGGGCGCGGACGGCTGATCGAGCACCTGATGGGCAAGACCAAGGACGTCACGCCGCAGGAGGCGCAACTGCCGACCTTCGGCATCGGCCGCGAGTTCAGCCAGCCGGTGTGGCGCGACCTCTTCGACACCCTGATCTTCGAGGGCCTGTTGCGCGAGGACCCCAATGACGGCCGGCCGCTGATCGGTCTGGGCGACGTCGAGGGCGTGCGCCAGGTCTATCGCAGCGAGCGCCGCGTGGCCCTGCGCCAGATGGCCGAGGCCCCCGAGACCGGCCGCGCCACGGGCGCGCGCAAGCGCCGCGAGGGCAAGGCTCTCACCATCCCGCTCGAGAACCAGCTCCTGTTCGAGGCCCTGCGCGCCTGGCGCAAGGAGCAGGCCCAGGCCCAGCATGTGCCGCCCTATGTCATCTTCCACGACGCCACCCTGGCCGAGATCGCCGCCGCGCGCCCGGCCACCCTGGCGGCGCTCGGCAAGTCCGGTGGGGTCGGCCAAGGCAAGCTGGACCGTTATGGGGAAGCGGTTTTGAAGGTGGTGCGAGAGAACTAAACCGCGTCCCAGGGGTTAGGTCCCAGTCAAGCCGAGGAGCCTCCCCCATGACGGATATCAGCAGCTTCACCCCCGACACCTCGTCGGCCGCCGCCGCGCTGGATGGCGCGAAGAAGACGACCGCCGAAAAGACCAAGCAGGCCAAGGAAGCGGTCACCAAGGCCGTGAAGTCGGCCCGCGAGACCGCCAGCGAAGTCGCCCAGCAGACCCGCACCTTCGCCTCGGAAAAGGCCAAGGTCGGCGCGGCCTATGCCCGCGACAAGGCGCAGGTGGCTCACCACGCCGCTGAAGAGCATCCGGTTGGTGTCGCGCTCGGCGCGTTCGCGATCGGGCTCGGCGTTGGTTTCCTGATCGCGCGGAATCTGGACTAGCGGGCCCGTCCTCGTCCTTCGACAAGCTCAGGATGAGGACGACTGCGGATCACTAGAAACCTCACCCTGAGCTTGTCCCCCGGGTCCGACCAAGGTCGGCCCGAGGATAAACTCCAGGCGGGGTTTCGGTCCTTCAGAGCGTCAACCGCTCCGCGTTCACGCCCGCGGCCCGCAAGGCCGCGAGGCGCGCAAACGCCAGCGTCAGCGCCTTGCGACGGGCCGGCGCCAGCGGCGTGACCGGCGCCTCGCGCACGACCGCGCCGCCGAAGCCGTCGGCGACGACCAGCCCCGGTTCGTCCGGCAGGATGCCTTCCGGAAAATGCGGCGCGACGGCGAAATAGAACGCGTCGCAATAGGGCGCGTATTCGCCCCACTTCCGGTCGACCCGGAAGTCCTCCAATCCCGACTTCACCTCGACGATCAGCACGTCGCCCTTGGGACCCAGCGCCATCAGGTCGGCCCGTCGTCCGTTCGGCAAGGTCACCTCGGCCAGTGGCGCGTAGCCCAGGTCGATCAGCAGCCGCGCGGCGCCGCGGGTCACGGTGAGGGTCGTCTCGGGCCGCGACGGCCGCATGTCGATGATCACGTCCACGGCGCGATCATGTTCCAGCTTTGTTCGCGTGACAAGTGGACTTAGGCCGCGACCCACGCCTGCCTCGCGAGGCCGCGATAGGCGCGCGGCGAGCTGCCGGTCACGCGCTTGAAGGCGTTGCTGAAGGCGCTTTCCGACGAATAGCCCAGGGACTGGCCGATCACCGCCACGGCGGTGGTGTCCTCGCGCAGCGCCCGCTCGGCCAGGCGCATCCGCCATTCCGTCAGATAGGTCAGCGGCGCCTTGCCCGACACCGTCTTGAAGTGGGCGGCGAACGAGGTCCGCGACATGGCGCAGGCCTTGGCGAGGTCCTCCAGGCCCCAGTCCCGGCCGGGCTCGCCGTGCATCAGGCGCAGCGCCGGGGCGGTCCGTGCGTCCGCCAGGGCCCGCAGCCAGCCGGCCGGCAGCGGCCCGCCGGTGTCGAGGTGCGAGCGCAGGATTTCGGTGAACAGCAGCTGGGCCAGGTGCTCCGAGGCCAGTTGGGCGCCGGGCCGCTGGCCGGCCGCCTCGTCGATCAGCCGGGTGAGCAGCCAGCCGAAGGCGGCGGCCTCCGGCGATCCGCCCTTGATGTGCAGCCAGGGCGGCAGGACGTCGGCCAGCAGTCCGCCGTTCAATGGATTGAGCAGGAGATGGCCGCCGATGAAGCCGAAGTCCGCGCCGTCGCCCAGCACCTCGTTCACCAGGCCCGTCGAGGGAAACAGGCTGGTCGCCTCGACGGGCTCGAGCCCCAAAGCGCTCTGGGGCGCGCTGGCCATGACATAGGTGCGCTGAGCGGTGAGCAGGCCGATGTCGCCGGCCTCCAGCCGCACCGCCGTCTCCGGCTCGTCCTCGAACCAGAACCAGCAGCCGCCATGCCGCACGACCGACATCTTGATGCGGTGGCGCGAGCGGAAGCGGATGGCCCACGGCCCGCCGGCCGAGAAGCCGCCAGCGTGGACGGCCCGGGCCTGGGTCAGGCTGAGGATCTCGGAGAACGGGTCGATGATCATTCTCGGATTTTCGCGAAAGTAATGCGGATCGACAAGCATTCTCCGTCCCGACGTCGGTCGATAGCTTCTGGCCATCGATCAGGAGACATCCATGCGAGACGATCTGGTTCTGGTGACCGGCGGCACGGGCTTCATCGCCCAGCACTGCATTCTGGCCCTGCTGGCCCAAGGCTATCGCGTGCGCACCACCTTGCGGACGCCCGCCCGCGAGGCCGAGGTGCGGGCCTATCTGAAAGTCGGCGGCGCCGAGCCGGGCGAGCGCCTGGAGTTCGCCACGGCCGACCTGGAGGACGATCGCGGCTGGGCCGAGGCCGTCGAGGGCTGCGCCTATGTCCTGCACGGCGCCTCGCCCACGCCGTCGGGCGACTACGCCAGCGAGGACGAATGGATCGTCCCCGCCGTCGAGGGCAATTTCCGGGTGCTGCGGGCGGCGCGGGACGCGGGGGTCAAGCGGGTGGTGCTGACCTCGGCCTTCGGCGCGGTCGGCATGGGCCACGCGCCGATGACGCGGCCGTTCAACGAGACCGACTGGAGCGAGCTGAACGACAAGGTCGCGCCCTACCAGAAATCCAAGACCCTGTCCGAACGCGCCGCCTGGGAGTTCATCCGGGCCGAGGGGCGGGGGATGGAGCTGTCGGCCGTCAACCCCACCGCCGTCATGGGTCCGGTGCTGGGCGCGGACTATTCGCACTCCATCCGGCTGATCAAGCAGATGCTGGATGGCCTGCCGGGCTGCCCGAAGGTCAATTCCGGCTTCGTCGACGCTCGGGATGTGGCCGACCTGCACCTGCGCGCCATGACCCACCCGGCCGCCAACGGCGAGCGCTTCCTGGCCATCGCCGGCGAGAGTCTGTGGATGCGCGAAGTGGCGGCGGTGTTGAAGCGCCGGATGGGCGCGGCCGCCGCCAAGGTCACGACCAAGGACATCCCCAACACGGTCGTCCGCCTGGGCGCCGCGGCCGGCAATCCGGCCCTCAAGGCCCTGGTCCCGTTCCTGGGCGTCACCATGAACGCCACCAGCGAAAAGGCCATCCGCCTGCTGGGCTGGTCGCCACGCCCGGCCGAGGAGGCGATCGTGGCCTCGGCGGAGAGCCTGATCGCGCTGGGCCTGATCGACTAGGGGGCGGGCTGTTTCGTCGGCCGCAGCAGCGCCGTGTCATAGCCCAGCGCCTTGGCCCGGGCCGTCAGCGCCGCGCGGTCGGCGTCGGCGGGGCGCTTGCGCGAGAGCAGCCAGAGGTACTTCCCCGAGCCCTCGCCGACGATCGACCAGCTGTAGTCGTCGGCGTGGTCCAGCACCCAGTAGTCGCCGAAGAACGGGCCGAAGAAGCTGACCTTCAGCTTGGCGTTGGTGGCCGCGTCCGCGATCTTGGCCTTGCCTTCGGACACCTTGACCGGTCCATCGACCGCGCCCTGATGGCAGGTGTTGAGCACGCGGATCAGGCCGTCGGGGCGCTTGGAATAGTCGGCGGTGACGCCTTCGCAGCCCTTTTCGAAGCGCATGTCGTAGCGCGCGACCTCGTACCAGCGGCCGGCATAGCGATCGAGGTCGACGCTCTTGGCCGGCTGCGGCGGGTTGGGATTGCCGACCGGGCCGGCGACGCAGGCGGTCAGGGCCAGGGCGCTCAAGGCGGCGAGGAGCGGCCTCACGCGCCGGCCCCGCCAGGCGGGTGCTGCGGGAATTCCAGTTTGCCGTAGCCCAGTTCTCGAACCCGCTCGACCGCCACGGCCTGCGACGCGGCGGGCATGTCGGGCGCGCGGGCGATCAGCCAGACATAGTTGCCGCCCGGCGTGGCCATGATCGCCCAGCTGTGGTCGTTGGCGCAGTCGAGGACCCAGTATTCCTGCTTCTTCAGCCCCCCGAGGAAGCTCATCGTGAAGCGGGTGTTCTGGCTGCCCTGGATGATCCTGCCGGTGGTCGAGAACACCTTCTCCGGACCCAGGGCCGAGCCGCGATGGCAGATCTGGCGGACCTTGAAGCTGCCGCCTTCCGTCGTGAAGTCGGTGGTCGGGGCCTCGCAGTCGCGCTGCCCGGCGTTGGGCGTGCGGGCGATCTCGTACCAGCGGCCGGAATAGAACGTGGCGGCGATGGGCTTGGCGGGCGGTTGTGCGCCCGCCAGGGCCACGCTGCCGCTCAACGCGGACGCGGCCAGGATCAGCACGAGGGTCTTGGAGAAAAGCATGGGCGGACCTTTGCCTCGGTCCGCCCAAACGCGGTGGGTTGTCGGAAGTTCCGACTATTCGGCGGCGATGCTCACGCCCGACCTTTTTCTTACTCGGCCGCGATACTCACGCCCGACAGGGGCCGATCCTTGAAGTTGATCGCCTGCAGGTGGCGGATGCCTTCCTCGGCGATGTCGTCGCCGACCATGCGGTCGCCTTCGCTCTTCAGTTCGTCGATGTCGACGTACATGGCGTAGAAGGCCTTGGTGCGGTCGGTGATGATGCCGGCGTTGAGCAGCGTCTTGACCAGCACCCGGAAGATGTTGGTCTGCTCCTTCATGTTCTCCCGACGTACGTCGTCGGTCATGATCTTCCCGTACTCCTCGACCACCTTGTCGGGATCCAGGCCGAACGCGGCATAGAGGTCCAGCTGCTGGTGCGGCGAGACCAGGTTGAACAGCAGGGTCTGGAAGCAGTGCGCCGCCCAGTCCTCGATGATGGCGTGCTCTTCCGGCGTCAGCTTGGGCACGGTGCGGTCGGCCCAGATCTTCCCGAACTTGTGGTGGAAGGCCTCGTCGGTCATGACCAGCTGCAACAGCTTCTTGCCGACCGGGTCGTTGATATTGTTGTAGAACGTCGCGAAGGCGCCCATGGCCAGGCCTTCGACCAGCATCTGCATGCCGATGATCTTCTTGTAGACCTCGGGCGCGCCGATGATCTCGACCAGCAGGGTCTTCAGGGCCGGGCCGCACTCGACCGGCTTGCCCCAGCGGGCCTTGATGTATTTGGCGAAGGCCGTGACGTGGCGGGCTTCCTCGCGCGTCTGGTTGGCGGCGTATTCCTGCGCGCCCTGGTCCTTCAGCACGTGGCACAGGCTGGCCGACAGGTTCAGCGCGCCCTGCTCGCCGTGCAGGATCGACGAGAAGCTGCGCAGCACCGACTGGTTGATGAAGCGGATGCGCGTCTTCGGGTCGGACAGGTGGTTGGAGACGTAGTCGGTCGACAGGGCGATGACCATGTCCTCGGGAACCAGGGCCTGGTTCTCCATGTCGAACGGCTCGTCGAAGTCGATATAGGTCTTGTCCAGCGGATCCCAGAAGTGGTCGTGGGTCGCGGAAATGATCTTGTCGAACGCGCTGGAGCGGTTGCCGTAGCGGTCGAGTTCGAGCATCGACTCGAAATCGTCCGGCGCGACCGCGTCGTACATGGCGTCCTTGGTGATGTTCTTGTCGGTCATGTCGGCGCTCCCTGTCGGCCTGGGTGACGTCCATCCCGCCGGGTCCGTCTTGCGCGGTCTCTCGGCGATCTAAACACTGTCAACTCAAGTGAGCGGGCGGGTCAAATTAAAAATGACGGCAGCGTCACCTTTGCTGCGGCGCGGAAAATCAGAGGACGGAATGAAGATCTTCGTGCTGACCGGGGCCGGCGTATCGGCCGAGAGCGGCCTGGGCACCTTCCGCGACAAGGATGGAGTGTGGACGAAGTACGACCTGTCGGAGGTCGCCACGCCGCAGGGTTTCGCGCGCAATCCGGCCCTGGTGCGGGACTTCTACAACGCCCGCCGCGCCAATCTCGCGGACGCGCAACCGAACGCGGCCCATGTCGCGCTGGCGCGACTGGAGGCCGCCTTGGGCGATGACCTCTTCCTCTGCACCCAGAACGTCGACGACCTGCACGAGAAGGCCGGATCGAAGCGCGTGATCCACATGCACGGCGAGCTGGCGGTGACCCGCTGCCATCACTGCCAGGCGACGCGGCCGGACGCCGAGCCGCTGACGGCCGAGGCGGTCTGCGAGGCCTGCGGCCGGGCCGAGGGCGCGCGGCCGCACGTGGTGTGGTTCGGCGAGATGCCGCTGTTCATGGAGGAGATTGGGGACGCGCTAGCCGAAGCCGACCTCTTCGTCTCGATCGGCACCTCGGGCTCGGTCTATCCGGCGGCGGGTTTCGTCGATGAGGCGCGGGCGATGGGGATCGCCACCTGCGAGATCAATCTGGAGCCTTCCGCGAATGCCTATGTGTTCGACGAGAAGGTCTACGGCCCAGCCAGTGAGGTCGTGCCGGCCTGGGTCGAGAAAATCCTAGGCTAGGCTGGCGACGCCCTGTTCGCACCAGCCCAGCGGCTTGGGGGTCTTGTCGACATAGAACCGGCGCGCCTCGTCCAGCTTGAAGCCGGCCGCCTCGATGGCGGTGGTGACGGGGCGGGTCAGGTGGCAGCCGCCGGCCAGCCGCTTCCAGAGCGGCTCCAGGCCCCGCTGCCAGCGCGAGACGCCGGCGTCGGGCGACAGGCCGTGCTCGCAGAACAGGAACTTGCCGCCAGGCTTCAGCACCCGCTTGGCCTCGGACAGCACGGCCGACGGCGAGTGCACCGAGCACAGGGTGAAGGTGCACAGCACCGTGTCGAAGCTGGCGTTCTCGAACGGCAGGGTCTCCGCTTCGCCGGCCTGAACATCGACCGCCAGGCCTTCGGCGCGCGGCGCGGCCTGGGCGATGGCTCGGAGTTCGGGATGCGGATCGACGCCGGTGACGCTGGTCGCCTTGGCGGGGTCGTAGAAGGCCAGGTTCAAGCCGCCGCCGATGCCCAGCTCCAGCACGCGCCCCTGCGCCAGCGGCACGATCTTCTCGCGCTGCTCGCGGATGGCCGGCGCGCCGCAGGCGCAGCACAGCAGCTTGGGCAGGATGTTGCGTTCGTACCAGGTGGCCATGTGTTTCTCCCCTACCCTCAAGAGAGCCGGGAGGATCGTCGTCGGGTCAAGTTACCCTCCTGACAGATACGGCAGCAGCAAGGACTATCCGGAATCGACCAGCCGGAGACCGCCATGCCCAAGCCCCTCAAACCGCCCGCCGAGGAAGCCGAGGGGGCGTGCGCGTGCGGCGCGGTGCGGGTGGCCATCGGCGTGCCGGCGCGGTGGTCGTTCCATGACCATTCGGCCGCCAGCCGCCGCGCCCAGGGCTGCGCCTATGTCACCTACACCGCCAGCTATCGCAGCCGCTTCCGCTGGCTGGAGGGCGAGGAGCTCGTCACGCACCACGAACATGAGGGCACGACGCGCGGTTTCTGCTCACGCTGCGGCACGCCGATCTTCATGGAGCGCAAGCGCGCCCCGACCATGATCAACCTGCCGCGCGCCCTGTTCGACACGCGGACCGGCCGCGAGCCGCGTTACCACACCGCCTTGGATCAAGCCCCGGACTGGGCATACGGCGGCGGCAAGCTGGTCCCGCTGAAGGGTTATCCCGGCGTGATGTGGGAACGGCCGAAAGCGAAGGCCAAGCGCAAGGCGATCGACGATTTCCTCTGACGCGGATCGCCCCTGGGTGGCGCGTCAAGATTCCGCCACCGTGCGTTGGCAGCGTCACCTCAACGAGGGGGACGTTCATGCTCTGGATGATCTTGGCCGCGGCCATCGCGACCGACATGCCGACGTCGCCGGAAGGGCGCGAACTGGTCACGGCGATCGAGCAGTCCATCGCCAAGGCCCGCGAGCAGAACGCGGCCCTGCCGCCGGCAAGGACGGATGTCGAACGTCTCCAGCGCTTGAACGAGCTGGACCAGGCGCCGCGCCGGATCATCACGACGTTCGACTTCGCGCGGATTCCCGAGGCCGATCGCGGGGCGGCCCTGAACGCCGCCTCGACCCGCATCGAGGCCGTGGATGATGAGAACCTCAAGGCCTTGCTGACGATGGTCCCGCCGGAAGGGTGGTTCCTGACCAGCAAGTACGGCAAGGCCGCGCGGACGGCCTTCCACATCGTTCAGCATGCCGACCTCCAGACGCAGAAGCGTTTCCTGCCGACGCTCGAGACCCTGGTTCCGGCCGGTGAATTCGACGGGCAGAACTACGGCATGATGTTCGACCGCGTGGCCATTTCCGAGGACCGGCCCCAGCGCTATGGCTCGCAGTTCCGTTGCGACGGCGGCAAGTGGCGGCCCTATCCGATGGAGGACCCCGCCAATGTCGACCAGCGGCGAAAGGCGATGGGGTTCGCCCAGACCTTCGCGGAATACAGGGTGCATTTCGATGGCTCGCCGACCTGTCCCCAGACCCGCTCGCCGCCGCCGCCGGGCATGACGCTGGACTAGTCCCGCGCGCCTTCCAGCGCCGCCAGCACCGCCGGCTGGACCCGCGCCAGTTCGGCCAGGCGTTCGATGAGGGCGTCCTTGCTGTCGAGCGCGAGACCGTCGCGCAGCTTGGCCATCCGTTCGCGGACCTTGGCCAGGTCGGCCCCGTTCGCCGCCGTGACCACGGCCGCCTGGTGCTTGCAGGCGCCGAACTTCTCGAAGCCGGGACAGGTGCACGAACCCGCGCCGGCCGGGGCCCACAGCTGCACGACATACAGGTCGCCGACGCTGCCGGTGACGTGGGCGGTGACCTTCTCGTCCTCGATGGCCACCAGATCGACGGCGCCGGCTTCGGCCATGGCCGCGCCGGTGTCGAACCAGCGCTCGTCCATGCGCTCGCGCCAGGCCTCTACGTCAAACAGGCTCATGCCTCGTCCTCGATGCGGTGGATGTCGTCGTCCGACAGGCCGAAATGGTGGCCGATCTCGTGGACCAGCACATGGGCGATCAGGTCGCCGAGGCTGACGTCGCCGCGCTCGGCCCATTCGTCCAGGATCGGGCGGCGATAGAGGAACACCCGCGAGGGCTCGGTCCCGTAGTCCAGCACCGAGCGGTGGCCGAGGTCCACGCCCTGGTAGAGGCCGGTCAGCTCGAACGGGTCCTCGATGCCCAGGCTGTCCAGGACGTCCTCGGCCGGGAAGTCATCGACGCGGATCACCACCTCGCCCGAGAGCTTGCGAAAGTCGTCGGGCAGGGCGTCGAAGGCCTGCCGGGCCAGGGCGGCGAAGTCGTCGAGCGACGGGGCGAGGCGGTCGGACCAGGTCATGAGCCTCCAAATAGAGCGATTGGAGCGTTAAGCCACCTGGTGTCCCGACGAAATCGCGACGCATGGCCACGCTTCCCCGAGATCGCGCTCTGGTCATGGCCCGACTAATCTGGGATTCTGATTCGACGACCCGCTGGGGTAAGCGACGCGCCTGATGACTTCGTACGACCTGATCCTCGCGGCGGTAGCCGGCGCGGTTTGTCTCGCCATTTGCGTCACCCTGTGGTCGCTGGGCCAGCGCCGCGGCTATGAGACCCGTATCGCCGCTCTGCGCGCGCGCCTTGGCCTGCAAGGCGGCGACACGCTGGACGCGCCCGCCTGGGTCGAGGCCTTCGACACCGCCGTGATCGCCGTCGAGGGCGGCCGCGCCGATCTCGCCGCCGGGGCCGAGGGCCTGGCCGCCTGCGCCCAGGTGCTGGGCGTCGAGGCCCGGGTCGATACGGTGATCGCCGCCCTGGGCGGGGCCGATCCCGACCATGCTCACAAGCTGACGGCGCTGTTCGAGCGCGGTGAGTCCTGCGCGTTCGAAGCGCGCGGGGCGGGCGGCTGGATCTCGGTCGAGGGCCGCGCGGCCGGCGCGCTGGCGTGGCTGCGCCTGATGGCCGGCAGCGGCGGCGATTCCGGCCTGCCGTCTGCGGCCCGCTTCGCCGCCTTCGTCGACAGCGTGGCCGAACCCGCCTGGGTCGCCGGCGCCGACGGCCAGGCCGTCTGGGGCAACACCGCCTTCCTCCGCGCCGTCGGCGCCGTTTCGGCCTCGGCCGGCGCCCTGGCCGGCAAGAGCTTCGATCGCGCCGCCGACGCCCTGGTCGTCGAGGCCGTCGAGAAGGGCGAGCGCCGCGAGGCCGTGCGCTGGATCAATCTGGAAGGCCGCCGCCGCGCGTTCCGGCTGTCGGCCCAGCCGTTGGAAGGCGGCGGGGTGGGCGTGTTCTGCGCGGACGTCACCGAGATCGAGGACGTCCGCGACGCCTTCAAGAAGCACGTCGAGGCCCACGACGAGACCCTGAACCACATCGCCGAGGCCGTGGCGATCTTCAGTCAGACGCGGCGCCTGTCCTACTACAACACCTCGTTCGCCGAGCTGTGGGGCCTGGAGCCGGCCTGGCTGAGCGACCGTCCGACCCATGGCGAGATCCTGGACCGCCTGCGCCAGCGCCGCCGCCTGCCCGAGAGCATCGACTATTCGGGCTGGAAGGCCGCCGAGCTGGCCCGCTACGAGGACCTGGGGCCCCAGGCCGACGACCTGTGGCACCTGCCCGATGGCCGCACCCTGAAGGTCGTCCGCCAGCCGCACCCGCTGGGCGGCATGCTGCTGATCTATTCCGACATCACCGGCGAGCTGCGCCTGAAGGCCCAGTACAACGCCCTGATCCAGGTGCAGCAGGCGACGCTGGACAAGCTGAACGACGCCGTCGCCGTGTTCGGCTCGGACGGCCGCCTGCGCCTGCACAACGAGGCGTTCGAGACCTTCTGGAACGTCAGCGCCTTCGCCCTGGAGGCGGCCGGCGACTTCGAGGGCGTGGTCGAGCTGTGCGTGCCGCGCCTGCACGACCTGGCCTTCTGGCGCGAGCTGAAGGGGCGGGTGGCCGATCCCGATCCGCAGATGCGCGCCCCGACCTCGGGCGAGGTCCGCACCTCGGACGATCGCATCGTGGTCTATCAGAGCCGGCCGCTGCCGGACGGCGCGACCCTGATCGCCTTCGCCGACGTCACCGACACCCGCGATCTGCAGAACGCGCTGTCGGATCGCTCCGCCGCCCTGGCCGAGGCCGAGCGCCTGAAACGCGACTTCGTGGGCAACGTCTCCTACGAGCTGCGCACGCCGCTGACGACGATCATCGGCTATTCCGAGCTGCTGGAGCGCGCCGACGGGATTTCGGAGCGGGGCCGCAACCACGTGGCCGCCGTCCGCGCCGCCGCCACCCAGCTGGCCCGCTCGATCGACGACGTGCTGGACATGGCCCAGATCGACGCCGGCGAAATGGCGCTGGAGATCGAGGACATCCGCGTCACCGACCTGCTGCTCAACGCCCAGGAACACGCCCTGAAGGACGCCCAGCTGGGCGCCGTCACCCTGGCGGTCGAGTGCGAGGAGGACGTCGGCCTGATCCGCGGTGACGGCAAGCGCCTGGCCCAGACCCTGGACCACCTGGTCGAGAACGCCCTGCGCCAGACCCCGCCGGGCGGCCGCGTCACCCTGTCGGCGCGCCGGGCCCTGGGCGAAGTGCGGCTGGACGTCTCCGACACCGGCCGGGGCGTGCCATTCCACGTCCAGGCCCACATCTTCGACCGTTTCGTCGGTCGCGATCGCGGCGGTCCGGGCCTGGGCCTGGCCTTGGTCAAGGCGCTGGTCGAGCTGCACGGCGGCTGGGTGGCCCTGGAGAGCGAGCCTGGCGCCGGCTCGACCTTCACCTGTCACCTCCCCGAGACCCAGCAGCCCGGCGCCATGCAGCCGGAACTGAGCTTCTAGTGCTGCGCGCGGCGGTCCTCGCGGCGGGGCTGCTGCTGGCCGGCTCCGCGCGCGCCGACGAGAGCCACAAGACCTTCAAGGACTGGTGGGCGGCCTGCGACAACGTCCGGGTCTGCGTCGCCTATGGCTTTCCGGCCGACGACGGCGAGGCGGTGGTCCTGCGCGTGCGCCGCGACGCCGAGGCTGGCGCCGTTCCCTCGGTGGACGTCGGGATCAACGCCGAGGACAGCAAGGGCGTCGCGGGTCCCCTGGACCTCGTCCTCGACGGCAAGGTCGTGGCCCGCACCGGTCCGCCGGAGGGCGGCGACGACGAGTTGCGCGAATGGGATGTGGTCCAGGCGCGGACGCCGGCGCTGCTGGCCGCGATCGCCCAGGGCCAGGCGCTGGACCTGAAGGCCGGCGGGCGCACGGTGGCGACGGTTTCCCTCTCCGGCGCCTCGGCCGCCCTGCGCTGGATCGACGACCAGCAGAAGCGCGCCGGCGGCGTCACCGCCCTGGTCGCCAAGGGACCGGCCCCGGTTTCGGCCGTGCCCGCGCCGCCGCCCTTGCCTGTCATCCGCGCCGCCAAGCCGGTCGCGCAGACGGGATTGGGCTCGGTTCCGCCGCCCGCCGTGATGGCCCGGCTCAAGCCCCTGGATTGCGAAGCCCACCCGCCCGAGGAGCCGACCTCCAACCGCCTGGCCCCGGGCGTGGTGCTGTGGGTGGTCCCCTGCTGGGTCGGCGCCTATCAGATCTCCTCGATCCTGGTTCTGGCCGACGAGCAGGGCGGTCACGCGCGTCTGGCGGACCTTGGCGGGGAGGGCGACGCCGAACAGCGGGCCATGGCCACCAACGCCGATTTCGACACCGACAAGCAGAGGCTCTCCAGCTACGCCAAGGGCCGGGGGATCGCCGACTGCGGGATCGCGGCGACCTATGCCTGGACCGGCAAGGCCTTCGCCCTGGTCGATCGCACCGAGCTTTCGGTCTGTCGTGGGCTTACGGACGATTACTGGGTGACGACCTTCCGCTCCCGCTGACGTCGGACATAAAGATATCTTTATGCGTTAATTGCTAGGAAGGATCGAGCGCGCTATAAGCCTCGCCAAGATCCCACCCGACCGCAGGAGCCCGACCGTGGCCGACTATATCGTCAAGGACATCTCGCTCGCCGATTTCGGCCGCAAGGAACTGGCTATCGCCGAGACCGAAATGCCGGGCCTGATGGCCACGCGCGCCGAATACGGTCCGCAGCAGATCCTGAAGGGCGCCCGCATCGCCGGCAGCCTGCACATGACCATCCAGACCGGCGTGCTGATCGAGACGCTGACGGCCCTGGGCGCCGAGGTCCGCTGGGCTTCGTGCAACATCTTCTCGACCCAGGACCACGCCGCGGCCGCCATCGCCGCCTCGGGCGTGCCGGTGTTCGCCTTCAAGGGCGAGAACCTGGTCGAGTACTGGGAATACGCCCACAAGATCTTCGAGTGGCACGACGGCGGCTACCCGAACCTGATCCTGGACGATGGCGGCGACGCCACCCTGCTCTGCGTGCTGGGCCCGAAGGCCGAGAAGGATCCGTCGATCCTGAACAACCCGCAGAACGAGGAAGAAGAAGCCCTGTTCGCCGTGATGAAGAAGTACCTGGCCGAAAAGCCGGGCTTCTACTCGGCCATCCGCGCGGCCATCGGCGGCGTGTCGGAAGAGACCACCACGGGTGTCCACCGCCTGTACCAGATGGCCGCCAAGGGCGACCTGCCGTTCCCGGCCATCAACGTCAACGACAGCGTCACCAAGTCGAAGTTCGACAACCTGTACGGCTGCCGTGAATCGCTGGTCGACGCGATCCGTCGCGGCACCGACGTCATGCTGTCGGGCAAGGTCGCGGTGGTCTGCGGCTACGGCGACGTGGGCAAGGGCTCGGCCGCTTCGCTGCGCCAGGGCGGCGCCCGCGTGATCGTCACCGAAATCGACCCGATCTGCGCCCTGCAGGCGGCGATGGAAGGCTATGAGGTCCAGACCCTGGACGACGTGGCCGGCCGCGCCGACATCTTCGTCACCGCCACGGGCAACAAGGACGTCATCACCGTCGATCACATGCGGCAGATGCGTAACAACGCCATCGTCTGCAACATCGGCCACTTCGACTCGGAGATCCAGGTCGCCGGCCTGAAGAACTTCAAGTGGGACGAGATCAAGCCGCAGGTCCACCACGTGGAATTCCCGGACGGCAAGAAGATCATCCTGCTGTCGGAAGGCCGCCTGGTGAACCTGGGCAACGCCACGGGCCACCCCTCGTTCGTGATGTCGGCCTCGTTCACCAACCAGACGCTGGCCCAGATCGAACTCTGGACGAACAAGGACGCCTACCAGAACCAAGTCTACACCCTGCCCAAGCACCTGGACGAAAAGGTCGCCTTCCTCCACCTGGAGAAGCTGGGCGCCAAGCTTTCGACCCTGCGCAAGGATCAGGCCGACTACATCGGCGTGCCGGAAGCCGGTCCGTTCAAGCCGGACCACTATCGCTACTAATAGCGACGCTTTCCGCAGCGGAAATCGTTTGAATCCAAGAGGAAAGGCTCGCCGGCGACGGCGGGCCTTTTCTTTTTGCGCCAAGCGCATACGCGCCCTATTCAAGTCTGAATTGCTCGGCTAATCGCTTTGGCATGCCGCTAGCCTTGATCATCTCCAGCCATGTCGCCGGCAGCCAGGTGGGCGCGACGGCGCAGGCCACCGCCCTGGCGCAGTTCCGCATCGACTCGATGGTCGTGCCGACCGTGCTGTACGGCCGTCATCCCGGCTGGGGCATCCCCGGCGGGGCGCCGGTGCCGATCGAGGTGTTCGAGGGCATGATGGACGGCATCGAGGCCAACGGCCTGTTCGGCCTCGTCGATCTGGTCATCACCGGCTACTTCGCCACCGCCGCCCAGGTGCGGGCCGCCGCCCGGGTGATCGACGCGGTGCGCGAGTCGCCCCGTCCCAACGGCGCGGCCACCCGTCGGCCGACCGTCATCGTCGACCCGACCATGGGCGATGCGGGCAAGGGCCTCTACATCCCGGCCGACACCGCCGACGCCATCATCGCCGACCTGATCCCGCGCGCCGACGTCGTGGCCTGCAACAGCTGGGAGCTGCAGAAGCTGACCGGCACCGACACCCGCGACCCGCAGAACGCCATGCGCGCCGCCCGGCTGCTGGGCAAGATCACGCTGGTTTCGTCCGTCCATCGCGGGGCCGAGATCGGCGCCGTCCTGGCCGACAAGAAGGAAGCCTGGCTCGCCGCCCACGCCAAGGCCGAGCGCTCGCCCAACGGCACCGGCGATCTGCTGACCGCCCTCTACGCCGCCTCGATCCTGGAGGGGCAGACCTTCTCGTACGGCCTGGCCCGCGCCGTGGGCGGGGTGGCCGAGACGGTCACCGCCGCCAATGTCTGGAACGCGCCCGAGCTGCCGATCGTGGCCATGGGCGCGCGGATCAAGCAGACCTCCCCGACCGTCCGTATCGAGCGCCTGGCCTAGACATGACCGACATCACCGGCCTCTGCCCCGACCGCTTCGCCCGCGTGCGCGAGGCGTTCGAAGCCAATTTCGCCGAGGGTGAACTGGGCGCGCGGTTCGCGTTCGCCATCGACGGCGAGATCGTCGTCGACCTGATGGGCGGCCATGCCGACCGCAAGCGCGAGGTCGCCTTCGGTCCCGACACCCTGACGGCCCTGTTCTCGACCACCAAGGCGGTGGCGGCCCTGATGGTCGCGCGCCTCGTCGACGAGGGCCGCCTGGCCTACGACCAGCCCGTCGCCGACGTCTGGCCGGAGTTCGCCCAGAACGGCAAGGGCGAGGTCACGGTCGAGCAGGCCCTGTCGCACCAGGCCGGCCTGTCGGGTTTCCCGGACGAGACCGACCCCGCCCTGTGGTTCGACTGGGACGCCACCTGCGCCAAGCTGGCGGCCATGGCCCCGCTGTTCCCGATCGGCTCGGCCAGCGGCTATCACCCGGTGACCTTCGGCTACCTGGCCGGCGAGATTTTCCGCCGCGTCGACGGCCGGACCCTGGGCACGGCGCTGCGGGAAGACATCTGCGCGCCGCTGGGCCTGGATATCTGGATCGGCCTGCCCGACAGCGAGCATGGCCGGGTCTCCGAGCTGATGCGCCCGACGGCCCTGCCGAAGTTCGGCGAGCTGAATGACGCCGTGCAGGCCGCCTTCCTCAAGCCGTGGTCCTCGCCCGGCGGCAAGGGCGCGGCCGAGTGGCGGCGGGTCGAGATCCCCTCGGCCAACGGCCACGCCACCGCCGAGTCCCTGGCGCGCCTGATGGGGGCCCTGGCCACCGACGGGACCCTGGGCGGCCGCTCGATCATCACCCCGGCCGGCATCAAGGCCGCCACCACCCAGCGCATCGTCGGCCAGGATCTGGTCCTGCCCTATGTGATCAGCTGGGGCGCGGGCTTCATGCGCAATGAGCCGAACATGTTCTATGGCCCGACGACCGACGCGTTCGGCCATTCGGGCTGGGGCGGCTCGTGCGCCTTCGCCGATCCGTCGCGGGGCGTGTCGGGGTCGTACGTGATGAACAAGCAGGGCAACGCCCTGATCGGCGACCCGCGCGCCGTGCGCCTGATCGAAGCGGCTTACGCCTCGCTTTAGAACGCTGTTGAAGCTTTGGCGTTAGGGATGCGGGCAAGGAGAGCCGCATGATCCGCACCGCCTCGATCGCTTTCATCGTTCTGGCCGCCGCCAACGTGGCCCACGCCGAAGAGCGCGACTTCTGCGCTGACCGGCCCGGCAAGGGCTCGCCGCCGTGCGTGCTGGACGCCGGGCGCTTCCAGGCCGAGGTCGGTGGCGTCGACGCCGCGTTCAGCCGGGGCGGCGGGGTTTCGGTCGATGACGTCTCGTACGGCGGGCTGGAGCTGCGGCTGGGCCTGACCTCCACTCTCGAAGGCCAGCTGAGCTGGACCGCCCACGAGCGGGTGCGGACCAAGGACCACGGCGTGGTCGACGTCGTCTCGGGCGCTGGCGACCTCGGCGCGGCCTTGCGGTGGTCGTTAAAGAACCCAGCCGGTGACGGCGTCTCGATCGCCGTGCAGCCGTTCGTCACCGCCCCGACCGGTTCGCACGGGATCGGTTCCGATCTCTGGCAAGGCGGGGTAATCGTCCCGGTCTCGATCCCGCTCAACGCCGACTGGTCGCTGAGCCTGTCGCCACAGGTCGAGGCGCGCGAGAACGCTTCGGGCTCGGGCCGTCACGCCGGCTATGCCCTGGCCGGCGGCGTTGGTCGCGCGGTCGGGCCGGTGAACCTGGGCGCGGAGCTGTGGGTCGATCGCGACGACGATCCGTCGGGCCACGTCACCCAGGCCAGCTTCGACCTGACCGCCGCCTGGACGCCGAAGTCGCTGAAGGACGTCCAGCTGGACGCCTCGGTCTATGCCGGGCTCAACCGACAGACTCCGGACCTGGAGCTGGTGTTCGGGTTGGCGCATCGGTTCTGATGGTCGCTGCCCCGACCAGGCCCGCCACGATCGCCGCCACGGCGCTGATCCCCATCACCCACGGATAGCCGCCGCCTTCGGGCGCGAAATAGACGAGGCCCAGCACCGCCACGGCCAGCAGGCCGGCGACGCGGGCGACGGCGTTGTTGATCCCTGAGGCCACGCCCGAGTGGCTCGACGGCACAGCGGTCATCACCGTGCTGGTCAGCGGCGCGACGCTGATCGTCATCCCCAGCGCCAGGATCAGCAGGGCGGGCAGGACGCCGGTCCAGAAGCCGCCGCCGATCCACGGTCCGGCCAGCAGGCCAAAGCCGACGCCGGCGGTGATCGGTCCGACCGTCAGCATGGCCCGCGCCCCGACCTTGTTGGCCACGCGACCCGCCACGCCCGACAGTGTCCCCATCACCAGCGATAGCGGCAACAACGTCGCCCCGGCCTGGGCGGCCTTGTAGCCATGCCGGGCGATCAGCTCGTAGGGCAGGAAGAACAGCGCGCCCGTCAGGCCGAAATAGAGCGCCAGGGTCAGCAGGTTGGCGCCGCTGAAGGTGGTCGAGCGGTAGAGCGACAGCGGCATCATCGGATGCGCCTCGCGGCCTTGCAGCACCACGAAGCCGACCAGGATCGCCGCGCCGGCGAGGAGGGCGCTCCACACGGCGGGACTGGCCCAGCCGCGCTCGCCGGCCGCGGTCAGGCCCCAGGTCAGGGCGCCCAGGCCCGTGGCGGCCAGCACCGCTCCGCGCCAGTCCAGGTGCTGCACGTCCGGGTCGCGGCTCTCGGGGACCGCCTTCAGGGTCAGCCAGACCGTGGCGGCGGCGATCGGCAGGTTGATCAGGAAGATGGCCCGCCACGACACCGCATCGACCAACCAGCCGCCCAGCACCGGCCCGATGGCGGCGGTGACCGCGCCAAACCCGGCCCAAGCCCCGATCATCGGCCCGCGCGCCTCCTCGTCGAAGGCCGCGCCGAGGATCGCCAGGCTGGCGGGGACCACGAAGGCGGCGGCGATGCCCTGCACGGCGCGGGCGGCGATCAGTAGCTCGACATTGGGCGCGATCGCGCAGGCCAGGGACGCCAGGGCGAAGAGCGCGACGCCGACCACGAACACCTTACGTCGTCCGTAGCGGTCGCCGGCCGAGCCGCCGATCAAAACCAACGAGCCAAGCAGCAGCAGGTAGGCGTTGACGATCCACTGGATCTGGGCCGGCTGCGCCTTCAGCGCCGTCCGGATGGCGGGCAGGGCGACATTGACCACCGAGCCGTCGATGAAGGCCAGGCTGGAGCCCAGCACCGTCGCGGCCAGGATCAGCCGGCCGCGTCCCTTGGAGATCGTCTGCTCATCCGCCATGGCCGCGACCATGGCCCGGACCTCAGGCGGGCGCTAGCACCTTGGTCTTCTTCCAGGCCCCGTAGGCGAAGGTCGCCACGCCCAGCCAGATGAACACGAACGACAGCGCCCGCAGCGGCGTGAACGCCTCGCCGAACGCCACGCCCAGCAGGAACTGGATGGTGGGGGCGATGAACTGCAGGAAGCCCACGGCGCTCAGCGGCAGGCGGCGGGCCGACCAGGCAAATAGGGCCAGCGGCACGACCGTGGCCGGACCGGCGATGGCCAGCAGCGCGGTCACCGCGCCGCCGTGGCCGAAGTGGCCCTGACCCGTCGACTGCAGATGCATCACATAGAAGAGGCCGGGCAGGGCCAGATAGGCGCACTCGATGAAGAGCCCGGTCTGGGCGTCGGCCTTCACGCGCTTCCTCAGGATGGCGTAGGCGCAGAAGGTGGCGGCCAGGCCCAGCGAGACGATAGGCAGGTGGCCCAGGGCGATGGTCTGGATGGCCACGCCGACGGCCGCGAAACCGATGGCGACCTTGCCCTCGGTGGTCATGCGCTCGCGGAACAGCAGCGCTCCGGCCGCCATGTTCATCAGCGGGTTGATGTAATAGCCGAGGCTGGCCTCGATCACGTGGCCGGCGTTCACCGCGAAGACGTAGATCGTCCAGTTGCTGAAGATCGCCGCCGTCGACAGCAGCAGCATGCCCAGCGTGCGGGGCTGGCGCAGCACCTGCGCGACCTGGCCGCCCTGCCTGGCGATCAGCACCAGGCCGCCGGCCCACAGCACCGACCACAGCGAGCGGTGGGCGATCATCTCCCAAGACGTCGCGCCCAGGTTGGACAGCAGGTGGAAATAGAGCGGCAGGAAGCCCCACAGCACGTAGCAGCCGACCCCGGCGGCATAGGCGGGACGGCTATCGGTGGCGGGGCTGGAGCTAGGCGGCATGGCTCGGAGCGTTTCTCAGGTGGAAGGATCACTGTCCGCCCGAAACTTGCGGAGCTTTCCCAAACCCGATCTTCCCGGCGAAAGCCGGGACCCAGATCTCAAGGCGCTTGGGCTGACGGGAAGGGCGCTGAGCTCATAGCGTCAGCCCTAGCGCCCTTCCATCTGGGCCCCGGCTTTCGCCGGGGAGACGGGATGAAGTTAAGCCGCCGCCTTGGACTTGATCAGGCCCTTGTCATGGAGCAGCTGAGCAATCTGCACCGCGTTCAGCGCCGCGCCCTTGCGCAGGTTGTCGGCCACGCACCACAGGGCGATGCCGTTCTCGACGGTCGGGTCGGTGCGGATGCGCGAGACATAGACCGGGAACTCGCCGGCGGCTTCCTTCGGCGTCATGTAGCCGCCGTCCTCGCGCTTATCGATGACTTCCACGCCGTCGGCCTCGCGCAGGATCTCGCGGACGTCTTCCTCGTCCAGCGGGGTCTCGAACTCGATGTTCACCGCTTCGGCGTGGCCGACCATGACCGGCACGCGCACGGCGGTGGCGGTCAGCTTGATCGACGGATCCAAGATCTTCTTGGTCTCCATCATCATCTTCCACTCTTCCTTCGTGTAGCCGTCCTCCATGAACACATCGATGTGCGGGATGACGTTGAAGGCGATCTGCTTGGTGAACTTCTTGGGCGGCGGCGAGCCCAGGACGAAGACGCCCTTGGTCTGGTCCCACAGCTCGTCCATGCCCTCTTTGCCGGCGCCCGACACCGACTGGTAGGTCGAGACGACGACGCGCTTGATCTTGGCTTCGGCGTGCAGCGGGGCCAGCACCACCACCAGCTGCGCGGTCGAGCAGTTGGGGTTGGCGATGATGTTCTTGGGCAGCTTGTCGACGGCGTTCGGGTTCACTTCCGGCACCACCAGCGGCACGTCCGGGTCCATGCGGAAGTGGCTGCTGTTGTCGATGACGATCGGACCGGCCGCGCCGATCTTCTCGCCCCAGGCCTTGGAGATGGCGCCGCCGGCGCTCATCAGCACGATGTCGACGGTCGAGAAGTCGAACTGCTCAAGGTCCTCGCAGTGCAGGATCTTGTTGCCGAACGAGACTTCGACGCCGATGGATTTGCGGCTGGCGATGGCGTGCATCTTGTCCACGGGGAATTTGACTTCCTCGAGGATGTTGAACATCTCGCGGCCCACATTGCCCGTGGCGCCGACCACGGCGACCCGGTAACCCATCGCGCTCTCCTGAAATAGTGTCCGCGTACCGCGCGGAGCGTGGTTCCCGTACGCCTCCCGCCCCCCGCGCGCAAGGCGAGGAAAGCTGGCGGAGTGATCAGCTTAAGGCTGGCCGCCCGTCTTCGGCGCCGCCGGCGCGGCCGGAGCATCATCCGCCATCGAGAAGGTGATCGGGATGGTGATGGTCAGGCCGTCCACCGTGTCGCCCTCCTTGG
The DNA here is from genome assembly GCF_059424195.1 of Caulobacter sp. GW456-12-1-14-TSB4. Lineage (NCBI taxonomy): Bacteria > Pseudomonadati > Pseudomonadota > Alphaproteobacteria > Caulobacterales > Caulobacteraceae > Caulobacter > Caulobacter sp. GW456-12-1-14-TSB4. The sequence goes on along the minus strand of NZ_JBWKZF010000010.1, from coordinate 95,885 downwards.
TCCAGGGGTTCATGCGCATCAGCGAGACCGCCTTGATCGCCGCCGCGCCGAAGTCGAGGCCGGTCGGGGCCTCGCGCACGGCCTGGCAGTCGGCCAGCGCGCCGGTCGGGGTGATGAGGCATCGCACCGCCGCCGAACCGGACTTCACGCCGGCCTTCGTCGCCGCCTCGGGATAGACGGAGGCCATGCCGTCGGCCGTCAGGGTCTCGATCCAGCGCGGCTTGGTCAGCTTGCGCATGTCCGGCGCGGCCGGGTCGCGGAAGCGGAACGGGATGTCGATCGCGTACTTCCGGGACAGCTTGGACTCGACGGTCACCTTGAACGACTTCGACAGCGCCTTGGCGGCCTTGCCGAAGCCCTTGCCGTTCGGGCTTTCGGAAATGGTGTCGCAGTTGTGCAGCCCGCCCGTGTCGTCGAGCTCGCAGCGCAGGGCGGCCTGGCCCGACGGCAGGCCGGCGGCTTCCTTGGGCCAAGCGGCGTTGACCTGGGCCTGGGTGGGCGCCTGGACCCACGGCGGGTCCAGCACGACGCTGGAGCTGCCCAGTTCGGGCGAGGGCACGCCGGCCCAGACGATCGGGATGGTGACCTCGCCGCCGGGGACCGCCTTGCCGCCCCGGATGCGCGGCGTCATGCGCAGCTGCGGCGCCAGTTGCAGGGCGGCCAGGCCGAAGTCGAGGCCGACGGGGTCCTCGTCGCGCACCTTGCAGGCCTCCAGGAAGCCCTCGACGGTGATCTTGCAGTTGATCGAGGCGCGCCCGACGCGTCCGGCGTTGATGGCCTTGACCGGGAAGACGCCGGCCAGATCGAAGGCCGTGGGCTTTTTCAGCCAATCGGGCTCGGCGTCGCCCGGCGCCAGGATGTCGAAGCCGGTGCGCACCCGGCGGCCCACGGTCGAGGCGCCGGCCTGGTCCTTGGTCTTGACCCGCTCGTAGGCGGCCAGGCTTAGCGCCGCCGCGCCAAAGCCCTGACCGGCCGGCGTTTCCCTGATGGTCTTGCAGTCGGCCAGCTTGCCGTCCGCCGCGACCGCGCAGTCGAGGACGACGCGGCCGCTCTCCGTCGCGCCTTTCGGAAACAGCGCCTTGGCCTTCTCGCGCGGCGCCCGCGCCGTCCAGGCCGGGGCCCAGCCCGGCGTCTTGTCGTCATCATCGTCGGCATGGGCCGTGGCGACACAGAAGCCGGCCACGAGCAAGGCCAGCAGGAATTGACGCGACAAGACGAGACCCCGTGAAAGGCGGCGCGCGGCCCCCTGGCGACACGACCTAAGGTGGAGATTAGGCGATCGATTTGCGCGCCGCCAGAGGGTTCCCGACACACCCGGCTCCCCCTATGTTGCCGGCCATGACCGACGCCGCCGCGCCCCCGCCTCCGAACGCTTCCGAACCAACCCAGGACGGTCCCGCCGTCCGGCTCTTTCTTGTGGATGGCTCGGCCTATCTGTTCCGCGCCTATCACGCGCTGCCGCCGCTGACCCGCAAGAGCGACGGCCTGCCGGTGGGCGCCGTCCAGGGCTTCTGCAACATGCTGTGGAAGCTGATCCGCGACATGCAGGGCGACGCGCCCACGCACCTGGCGGTGATCTGGGACCACTCGGAGAAGACGTTCCGCAACAAGCTCTACGACCAGTACAAGGCCCACCGTCCGCCGCCGCCCGAGGACCTGATCCCGCAGTTCGCGCTGGTGCGCGAGGCGACCCTGGCGTTCGGCGTGCCGGCCATCGAGCTGCCGGGCTACGAGGCCGACGACCTGATCGCCGCCTATGCCTGCAAGGCTCGTGAGATGGGCGGCGAGGCGGTGATCGTCTCGTCGGACAAGGACCTGATGCAGCTGGTCGGCGACGGCGTCTCGATGTTCGACCCGATGAAGGGCCTGCGTATCGAGCGCGAGCAGGTGTTCGAGAAGTTCGGCGTCTATCCCGACAAGGTCGTCGACGTCCAAGCCCTGTGCGGCGACAGCGTCGACAACGTCCCCGGCGCGCCCGGCATCGGCATCAAGACCGCCGCCCAGCTGATCACCGAATATGGCGACCTCGACACGCTGCTGGCCCGGGCCGGCGAGATCAAGCAGCCCAAGCGCCGCGAGACCCTGATCGAATTCGCCGACCAGATCCGCCTGTCGCGGGCCCTGGTGAAGCTGGACTGCGACACCCCGCTGCCCCAGCCGCTGGACGAGTTGACCGTGCGCGAGCCGGACAAGGCGGTGCTGGCCGCCTTCCTGGAGCAGATGGAGTTCCGCACCCTGGCCCGCCGGGTCGGCGACGGTTCGGCCGCGATGGCGCCGGGTACGCTAGGTCTGTCGGGCGGCAGCGACCGCGCGCCCAGCACGCCGAAGGCTCCGGTCAGCACCGTCTCGTACATGGGCGCCGCCGCCCGCGCCGCCGCCAATCCGGTGGCCGAGCCGGTCACCATCGACCACGCCGCCTATGCCTGCGTCCGCGACCTTGAAACCCTGCGCGCCTGGGTCGCCAAGGCCACGGCCAAGGGCGTCGTCGCCTTCGACACCGAGACCGACGCCCTGTCCTCGGCCAATGCCGGCCTGTGCGGCGTGTCGCTGGCGATCGCGGCGGGCGAGGCCTGCTACATCCCGATCAGCCACTGCGAGAAGGCCGACGGCCTGGCCTTCGAGGCCCCCGCCGACATCGAGCAGATCGCCCTGGCCGACGTCACCGCCACGCTGAAGCCGCTGCTGGAAGACCCGGCGGTGCTGAAGGTGGCCCAGAATGCCAAGTACGACATCGCCGTCCTGGCCCGTCACGGCATCGACGTCGCGCCGATCGACGACACCATGCTGATCTCCTACGTGCTGGAGGCCGGCGAGCACGGTCACGGCATGGACGAGTTGTCCGAGCTGCACCTGGGCCACAAGCCGATCCCGTTCAAGCAGGTGTGCGGCACCGGCAAGGGCCAGATCAGCTTCAAGCACGTGGCTCTGCCCGAGGCGACTGCCTATGCCGCCGAGGACGCCGACGTCACCCTGCGCCTGTGGGAAATCCTCAAGCCCCGCCTGGCGCGGGCCGGCCTGTCGACGGTCTACGAGACCCTGGAGCGGCCGATGCCAGCCGTGCTGGCGGCGATGGAGAACGAGGGGGTCATGGTCAACCCCGAGGCCCTGCGCCTGCTCTCCAACGAGTTTTCGCTGCGCATGGCCAAGTTCGAGGAGCGCGCCCAGGAGCTGGTCGGCCGGCCCTTCAACCTGGGCAGCCCCAAGCAGATCGGCGACGTGCTGTTCGGCGAGATGAACATGAAGGGCGGCAAAAAGACCGCCACCGGCCAGTGGTCGACCGACAGCGACGTGCTGGAGAGCCTAGCCCTGGAGCACGAGCTGCCGCGCGTGCTGCTGGACTGGCGTCAGCTGTCCAAGCTGAAGGGCACCTACACCGAGAACCTGATCGCCGCGATCGCCGAGCGCACGGGCCGGGTCCACACCTCCTACGCCCTGGCCGCGACGACGACGGGACGGCTGTCGTCGTCGGACCCGAACCTGCAGAACATTCCGATCCGCACCGAGGAAGGCCGCAAGATCCGCAAGGCCTTCATCGCGCCGGCGGGCAAGGTGCTGATCAGCGCCGACTACAGCCAGATCGAGCTGCGCCTGCTGGCCCATATCGGCGACATCCCGCAGCTGAAGAAGGCGTTCCAGGAGGGCCTGGACATTCACGCCATGACGGCCTCGGAAATGTTCGACACGCCGATCGAGGGCATGGACCCGATGATCCGCCGCCGAGCCAAGGCCATTAATTTCGGCATCGTCTATGGCATCTCGGCGTTCGGCCTGGCCAACCAGCTGGGCATCGGCCAGGGCGAGGCCGGGGCCTATATCAAGACCTATTTCGAGCGCTTCCCGGGCATCCAGGCCTATATGGACGCGACCAAGGCCTTCGTGCGCGAGCACGGCTATGTCTCGACCATCTTCGGGCGGAAGATCAACATCCCGGAGATCCAGTCCAAGTCGGTCGGCCAGCGGCAGTTCGCCGAGCGCGCGGCGATCAACGCTCCGATCCAGGGCGCGGCCGCCGACGTCATGCGCCGGGCCATGGTCCGGATGCCGGCCGCGCTCGAAGCCGCGGGCCTTGAGGCCCGTATGCTGCTGCAGGTGCACGATGAACTGGTGTTCGAGGCGCCGGCAGCCGAGGCCGACCGCGCCTGTGCGGTGATCCGCACGGTGATGGAGAAAGCGGCCGAGCCGGCGGTGGCGCTCAGTGTGCCGCTCACGGTCGAGGCGCGGGCCGCACTCAACTGGGATGAGGCCCACTGATCAAAAAAATAGCGGGAAATGCCCGTTGTGCGACATTCCGCCACGTCACGGTTAATGCCCCGGCAACCCTTCGAGGCCCACTGCTGTCTGTGACGCCCGCGAACCGTAGTACCAGTTTAAAGAGTAGCGTTATCCAAGGTTTAGCGGTCGCCGCCCCCCATTTTGAGGAGCCCCGGCCGGTGTCTTTTGGCGATCTGAAAATTCCGCAGAAACTGATGGCGGTGTTCGCTGTCATGCTGACCACCATCGTCCTGATGGGTGCGTCGCTCTACGCCAACAAGGTGGGCTACGGTCACTCCGTGGAACGCACCGAGCGGGCCTATGAGATGCTGCGCCAGGCGGACACGGCGGCGTTCCGCCTGACCCGCCAGGAGAACTCGCTGCGCGGCTTCCTGCTCTCGGGCGACAACTACTACGTCAAGCGCCTGGAAGAGGCCCACAAGCCCAAGTTCCTGGCCGCGCTGGACGAACTGCGCAAGCTGGCCGACGGCGACCAGGAAGACCTGGCCCGCATCGCCGCCGTCGACGCCGCCTATGCCGACTATCGCAAGCTGGCCATCGAGCCGGGCGAAACCCTGGGCGCCGATGCGGCCACCCGTCCGCAGGCGGTCGAGCTGGTCAAGCACGATGGCGTCGCCGACAAGGCCGTGACGCCGGTCGAGGACGCCATCGAGGCCATCTCCAAGAACGCCGAGGCCGAACTGACCGCCGAAGCGGCCGCCCAGAAGAAGGCTTCGACGGAGTCGACCCTGGCCCTGGCCATCGGCATCCTGATCACGGCCGGCATCGCCATCGGCGGCGGCCTGCTGCTGACCGGCGCCATCGCCGCGCCGGTGACCGCCATGACCAACGCCATGCGCCGCCTGGCCTCGGGCGACAACGCCGTGGCCGTGCCGGCCGAGGGCCGCAAGGACGAGATCGGCCACATGGCTTCGGCCGTGGCCTACTTCAAGGACTCCGCGCTGGAGAAGATCCGCGTCGAGCTGGCCGCCGCCAACGACCGCGCCGCGGCCGACGGCGAGCGCGTCGCCAACGAGGCGGAGAAGGCCGAGATCGCCCGTAACGACGCCGTCGCCATCACCGCGCTGAACGAGGCGCTGGACCACATGGCCGGCGGCGACCTGACCCACCGGATCACCACGCCGTTCGCCCCGAAGGTCGAGAGCCTGAAGGCCAACTTCAACGCCGCCGCCGACCGCATGCAGCAGGCGATCCAGTCGATCAACTCGGCCACCGGCGGCGTCAACAGCGGCGCCGACGAGATCGCCGACGCCTCCGACAACCTGTCGCGTCGCACGGAACAGCAGGCCGCCAGCCTGGAAGAGACCGCCGCCGCCCTGGACGAGATCACCGCGACGGTCCGCAAGACCGCCTCGGGCGCCAAGGAAGCCTCGCAGGTCGTGGCCAATGCCCGCTCGGACGCCGAACGCTCGGGCCGCATCGTCGGCCAGGCCGTCGCGGCCATGACCGAGATCGAGACCTCGTCCAACCAGGTCAGCCAGATCATCGGCGTCATCGACGAGATCGCCTTCCAGACCAACCTGCTGGCCCTGAACGCCGGCGTCGAGGCCGCCCGTGCGGGTGAAGCCGGCCGTGGTTTCGCGGTCGTCGCTCAAGAAGTGCGGGCCCTGGCCCAGCGCTCGGCCGACGCCGCCAAGGAGATCAAGACCCTGATCTCGACCTCGACCCAGCAGGTCGAGGCCGGCGTGGACCTGGTCGGCCAGACCGGCGAGGCGCTGAGCCGCATCGTCGAGCAGGTCGCCTCGATCGACGCCCTGATGAAAGAGATCTCGGCCTCGACCACCGAACAGGCCACCGGCCTGAACGAGGTCAATGGCGCGGTGAACCAGATGGACCAGGTCGTCCAGCAGAACGCCGCCATGGTCGAGGAAGCCACCGCCGCCTCGCACTCGCTGAAGAACGAGGCCAAGGCGCTGATGGAGCTGGTCGGTCGCTTCCGCGTCGGCGAAGGCTCGGCGGTCGCCAAGTCGCGTCCGGCCCAGACGACCTATCGTCCGCCGGCGCCTCAAGCCCGGCCAGCGCCGCAGCGCCCGACGGTCTCGGCGCGTCCGGGCCGCGGTTCGGCCGCCGTTGCGGTCAGCGAGGATTGGGAAGAGTTCTGATCGCCTGAGCGATCGACGCTTTCAGCGGGCTCTCCGGGTGACCGGGGAGCCCGTTCGCGTTTAGCCGCGGTTCAGCGCGATCGTCTCGAACGACGACTTGGTGGTCTGGGGGCCGTGGCTGGGGTTCGGCGTCGGCAGGGCGAGACCGATCGCGGCGGCGATCAGCAGAGCGACGGTGAAGAAGGCCTTGGCCATGGTCCTATCTCGGGTCTGGCGTCTTGAAGCGACAATTCGCGGTACGCCGACGAGAGCCTAGATGGCCCCGCGTCCGGCGGGTTCAAGGCCCGGGTCTCTAAGGTCCCCGAACGTCGTGATCCAATAGGAAAGGCCGGAAACCGGCTTGAGGGTTCCCGGCCTTTTTTGACCCGATGCGCTACGAAATCGGGAACGAAATTAGAAGATCTCGAACAGGCCGGCGGCCCCCATACCGCCGCCGATGCACATGGTCACGACGCCCAGCTTGGCCTTGCGGCGCTTGCCTTCCAGCAGCAGGTGGCCGGCGCAGCGGGCGCCGGTCATGCCGAAGGGGTGGCCGATGGCGATCGAGCCGCCGTTGACGTTGTACTTCTCCGGATCGATGCCCAGGCGGTCACGGCTGTAGAGGCACTGCGAGGCGAAGGCTTCGTTCAGCTCCCACAGGTCGATGTCGTCGACCTTCAGGCCGTGGCGTTCCAGGAGGCGCGGCACGGCGAAGACCGGACCGATGCCCATCTCGTCGGGCTCGCAGCCGGCGATCGCGAAGCCGCGGAACAGGCCCAGCGGCTCCAGGCCGCGCTTCTCGGCTTCCTTGCGCTCCATCACCACCACGGCGGCCGCGCCGTCCGACAGCTGGCTGGCGTTGCCGGCGGTGACGAAGTTGCCCGGACCCTTGACCGGCTCCAGCTTGGCCAGGCCTTCCAGCGTGGTGTCGGGGCGATTGCACTCGTCCTTCGTCACCACGTAGTCGACCAGGCTCTCTTCCTTGGTCTCCTTGTTGACCACCTTCATCTTGGTGGCCATCGGCACGATCTCGTCGTCGAACAGGCCGGCGGCCTGGGCGGCGGCGATGCGCTGCTGGCTGCGGAGCGAGTACTCGTCCTGGTATTCGCGGCTGATGTTGTAGCGCTTGGCGACGATGTCGGCGGTGTCGATCATCGCCATCCACAGGGCCGGGTGGGTCTTGAGCAGCTTCTCTTCGGTGATGTGGAAGCGGTTCATGTGGCCGCCGGCATTAACCAACGAGATCGACTCCACGCCGCCGCCGACCGCGACCGGCGCGCCGTCGTTGCGGACATAGTTGGCGGCCGTGGCGATGGCTTGCAGGCCCGACGAGCAGAAGCGGTTGACCGTCTGGCCCGAGGTGGTGACCGGCAGGCCGGCCCACATCGCGGCGTTGCGGGCGACGTTCATGCCGGTGGCGCCTTCGGGGCCGCCGCAGCCCAGCACCACGTCCTCGACCTCGGCCCCTTCCAGGCCGGCGCGCGACACGGCGTGCTGGATGGCGTGGCCGGCCATGGCCGCGCCATGGGTGTTGTTGAAGCCGCCACGAACTGACTTGGCCAGGCCGGTGCGGGCGTAAGAGACGATGACCGCTTCACGCATAGAGGCGTACTCCCCGTTAAACGTTAGTTTGAATTTGGGTCCACCCTAGACCGGCTTTTTGCAATGCGAAAGGTCACGTATGCGTCAACGTCATCTCAGCCCACTTTTCATACGGTTGTTTCTAAATGTCCGGACACCGGTGTCTAAAATGCTGATTTCTCACAGCTTCGTTTGGCGTTGACTTTCGCTGATTCCAGGAGAAACGCTGGGGTTGCGTCGGAGGCTCGACTTCCCGCGCCAAAAACATACGGGAGGACTTCAATGACCATCGCTACGCCGCGCCGTTCGGCGCGTCGCGCGCTGCTGGGCGTCAGCGCGCTTGCCACCATTCTCGCGGCGCCCGCCATCGCGGCCGCTCAGCAGACCGACAACACCGCCATCGACGAGATCATCGTCACCGCCACCAAGCGGGACGCCTCGATCCAGGACATTCCGTTCTCGATCAACGCCCAGACCGAAAAGGACATCCAGCGCTCGGGCGCGGTGACCCTGGAGGACCTGTCGCGCAACGTCGCAGGCCTGACGATCCAGAACCTGGGTCCCGGCCAGAGCCAGGTGTCGGTGCGCGGCGTCTCGGCCGGCCAGGTCGTGCGCGACCAGCCGGGCGTCAAGGAACAGGTGGGGGTCTATCTCGACGAATCCGTGATCTCGCTGTCGCTGTTCACGCCGGACGTCGACCTCTTCGACCTGAACCGCGTCGAGACCCTGCGCGGGCCGCAAGGCACGCTGTTCGGCTCGGGCTCGGTCGGCGGCACGATCCGCTACATCACCAACCAGCCGAAGCTGGGCGTGTCGGAAGGCCTGTTCGAAGCCAACGCCAACCTGGTCGGCGGCGACGACTTCGGCGGCCATGTGAAGGGCATGTTCAACGTGCCGATCGGCGACAAGGTCGCCATGCGCGCGGTCGGCTACCTGACCCAGTACGGCGGCTTCATCAATGCGCGCGGCGAGGGCGGTTCGCTGAAGAAGAACGTCAATGACGGCACGCGTCGCGGCGGCCGCCTGTCGTTCGTGATCAAGCCCACCGACACCGTCACCCTGACCCCGCGCGTGGTCTATCAGGAGATCCGCGCCCACGGCTTCAATCGCGAGGAGGTCTACAACCTCTACGCCAACCCTAACACCACGACCCGGCCGAAGATCACCTTCGACGAGCGCGAGCAGTACCTGCTGCTGGACGAGAGCTTCGCCGACAACACCCTGATCGCCGACTTCACGGCCAATATCGACCTGGGCGCGGCGACCCTGACCTCGGTCAGCAGCTACATCAGCCGCGACATCGCCGTGAACCGCGACGCCAGCGCCCTGTCGGGCAGCGTCTCGGTCGACCTGGGCTTCCCCGCCGCGGCGGTGATGCTGCCGTCCAGGCTGGTCGATACGACGGACCTGGAGCAGTACACCCAGGAACTGCGCCTGGCCTCCAGCGGCGAGGGGCCGCTGCAGTGGGTGATCGGCGGCTTCTATTCGAAGGTCGACCGCGTCTACAACCAGACCCTGCCGACCCCCGGCTACGACGCCTATACCGACGCGGTGCTGGGCGCGGGCACCTCGGCGGCGGTGCGCAACGGCTTCTCGGCCAACTCGCCCTACAACGCCTACCTGCCCTACGACATCAAGCAGAAGGCCGTGTTCGGCGAGCTGAACTACACGCTGGGCAAGCTGACCGCGACGGCCGGCGGCCGCTATTACGACTTCAGCGAAACCCGCCAGTTCAAGTCGGGCGGTCTGTTCGCCAATGGCGACAACCGCACCGACAAGACCTCGTCGGACGGCTTCACGCCGCGCTTCCTGCTGAGCTACGAGGCCAGCGACAACGTCACCTTCAACGCCCAGGCCTCGAAGGGCTTCCGCCTGGGCGGGGTCAACGACCCGCTGAACCTGCCGCTGTGCTCGGCCTCGGACAAGGTGATCTTCGGCGGCTACCAGACCTACAAGGACGAGACGCTCTGGAACTACGAGGGCGGGGTGAAGTCGCGCTTCGGCCGGGTCACCTTCAACGGCGCGGCCTTCTACACCGACATCAGCAACCTGCAGACCACGCTGGACGCCGGATCGTGCAGCTCGCGCGTGGTGTTCAACGTCGCCAAGGCCCACACCAAGGGCGTCGAGGGCGAGTTCCGGGCCCGCCTGGCCTCGGGTCTCGATCTCGGCCTGTCGGGCAGCCTGGTGGAGGCCGAGTTCGATAGCAGCGTGAAGGACGGCACGGGCGCGATCCTGGGCGGCATCCGCGACGGCAACCGCCTGCCGTCGGTGCCGAAGTTCCAGATCTCGGCCGACATCACCTACAACAAGCAGATCAACGACGACATGAAGGCCTATGTCACGGCCTCGGTTCAGCACGTCGGCAGTCGTTTCACGCAGGCCAGCGACCAGGAGAGCAACCCGCGCTCGTTCGTCTCGGGCCTGGCGTTCGGCGGCGCCACGGGCGCGGTCCCGACGGTCGTGAACCTGAAGCTGCCCAGCTACAAGATCGTCAATCTCAGCGTCGGGCTGGAGATGGCCGACGGGGTCGATCTGGTCGCCTACGTCAACAACATCTTCGACGAGAACGCCCTGCTGTCCTTCGACCGCGAACGCGGCGGTCGGGCGCGCCTGGGCTATTCGGTGGGCCAGCCGCGCACCATGGGCGTGACGGTCAGGAAGTCGTTCTAGATCTCCGGAGGGCGGTCGCTGCGGCGGCCGCCCTTTCCGTTACGGTGACTTGACGCTGCATCGGCCCGGGCGGACCCTCGTGAACAACGATAACTCACGGGAGGAACGTCATGGCCCAGCGCGCCTATGACATGGTTCTGCGTGGAGGAACGGTCTTCGACGGGACCGGCGGGCCGGGCTTTGTCGCCGACGTCGGGGTCAAGGACGGCCTGATCGTCGCCATCGGTCCGAACCTGGCGGCCGGGGTCGAGGAGATCGATGCCCGAGGCCGGATCGTCACCCCGGGCTTCGTCGATATCCACACCCACTATGACGGCCAGGCGACCTGGGGCTCGGCGATGACGCCCAGCTCGGGCCATGGCGTCACCACGGTGGTCATGGGCAATTGCGGCGTCGGCTTCGCGCCGTGTCGGCCGCAGGACCACGACCGCCTGATCCGGCTGATGGAGGGCGTCGAGGACATCCCGTTCCCGGTGCTGACCGAGGGCCTGCCCTGGGCCTGGGAGAGCTTCCCCGACTATCTCGACTTTCTCGGCGGCCGCGCCTTCGACGTCGATATCGGCGCCCAGCTGCCGCACGCGGCCTTGCGGGTCTATGTGATGGGCGAGCGCGGCGCGAACCGCGAGCCGGCCACGCAGGCCGACATCGCCGCCATGGCCGCCATCGCCCAGCGGGCGGCCGAGGCCGGGGCGCTGGGCTTCTCGACCTCGCGCACCCTCAATCACCGGACCAGCGACGGCCAGCCGACCCCGACCCTGACGGCCGGCGAGGACGAGCTGACCGGCATCGCCTTAGGGTTGGCCGCCGCGGGCAAGGGCGTGCTGCAACTGGTCTCGGACTTCGCGGACGGCGCGGCGGAGCTGGCCATGCTGCGCCGGATCGTCGAGCGCTCGGGCCGGCCGCTGTCGTTCTCGCTGGTCCAGAGCCCCAAGGCGCCCGAGGGCTGGAAGGCGATGCTGGCGGGCCTGTCGGCCGCCGTCGACGCCGGCCTGCCGATGAAGGCCCAGGTCTGCGGCCGTCCGGTCGGGGTGCTGTTCGGCCTGGAGCTGACGCTCAACCCCTTCAGCCAGAACCCGGTCTTCGCCGAGCTCAAGGACCGGCCGCTGGCGGAGAAGGTCGCGGCCTTGGGTGATCCCGACATCCGCGCCCGCCTCTTCGCCCACGACGAGGCCGCCAAGGGCCCGTTCGCCGGCAGCGCCCTGCGAGCCTGGGACAACCTCTTCCCGATGGGCGCGGACCCGGACTACGAGCCGACGGCCGACAGGACGGTGGCCGCGATCGCCGCGCGCGAGGGCCGTGAGCCGGCCGTGGTGGCGCTGGACGCCCTGCTGGCGAACGACGGGCGCGGCATGCTCTACCACCCGTTCCTGAACTATGCCGACGGCTCGCTGGGCCCCAGCTTCCACATGCTGACCCACCGCGACACCGTGCCGGGCCTGTCGGACGGCGGGGCGCATGTCGGCATGATCTGCGACGGCAGCTTCCCGACCAGCAACCTGGTCCACTGGACCCGCGACCGCACGCGCGGGCCGAAGATCGCGCTGGAGACCATGATCGCCCGCCAGACCCGCGACACGGCCGCCGCCGTCGGCCTGCTGGATCGCGGTCTGATCGCGCCCGGCTATCGCGCCGACCTCAACGTCATCGACTATGCGGGCCTGCGCCTGGAGGCTCCGCGCGTGGCCTACGACCTGCCGGCCGGCGGGCGGCGGTTGGTGCAGAGGGCGCACGGCTATGTCGCCACCATCGTCGCGGGCGTCGTCACCCAGCGCGATGGCGAGCCGACGGGAGCGTTGCCAGGGCGGCTTGTGCGTGGGGCGCAGGCCGCCCCGATGGCCCTGGCGGCGGAGTAGCTACTCCACCGGCGGCTTCACCAGCGGGTCGGCATGGCGGTGGATCAGCCGCCAGGCGCCGTCCTCGTGGCGGAACAGTTCGGTGATCCGCAGGTGCATCTCGACCGGCTCGTCCTGGCCGCTCAGCCGGACCTTGGCGTGCTGCAGGCCGGTCCAGTAGCCGAGGTCGCCGGCGCTGTCGCTGTGCAGGATCTCCAGCGTCGTCTCGCCGCCCTCGCCGAACGCTTCGGCGTCGCGGCCATAGATGTTGGCCACCCACTCGGCGCCGACCTCGTGCCCGCCGCGCGGCGGGAAGAAGCTGGCGGGGCAGGCGGTGGCGGCCAGCTGATCCAGCGGCCCGGCCTGACCGTTCACATAGGCCTGGGCGGCCTGGCGACGGATGTCCAGGAAGGTGTCGAAATCAGTCATGGCGGCTCTCCGGCTTCACCATGGAAAAGCGCGCGAGGCGGCTTAGGTTTCCCGGCGACGAAGCGCGAAAGGCGCCAGGACCCTCCGCCGATCACGCGCCATCTCAGGTCGGGCCTGATCGCCGCCTGAAGAGGGCGGTGAGGCCCTCCTCGGCGAAGTAAGCGAGGGCCTCGACCGTGATCTCCATCATGAGCTCGGCCAGGAACTGCATCAGTGCTTCGTCAGGATGGTGAGGCCATCGGGCAGTTCGTTGCGGTCGTCGGGGCGAGGCGGGACGTGGGCGGCCAGGATGGTTCCGGTCCGGGCCACGGCGGCGACGAAGCCGTCGGCGATGCGGCCGGCCTTGAGGCCGGCGACCAGGTCGGCGACGACCTCGTCCCAGGCCGTGTTGGGCGCGGCGGCGTAGATGCCCTCGTCGGCGATGACCTCGACCCGGTGCTCGGCCAGGGCGGCGAAGATCAAGACGCCCGTGCGATCACGGGTGACGTGCAGGCCGTGGCTGAGGAACTGCTCCATGGCCGCGCGGCGCACCCGGGCCTTCTTCAGCGAATTGGGGGTCAGGGCGCGACGGATCGGCGGGATCGAGGCGACCAGGGCCGCCGCCACGAACACCACCAGCTGCAGGGCGATATAGGTCGAGAGCGCCGACAGGATCGCCCCGTCCAGGGCGGCGTGGTGGCCGATGCTCCAACCGCCGAACAGGTGGGTCAGCATCTCGGGCCGGAAGCCCGCCAGCAGCGCGCCGGCCGGCAGCACCAGGGCCGCGAGCGCCGCCCAGGCCAAGGGCGTCTCGCGATAGTCCGACACCTCCGGCGCCAGGACGCAGAAGATCTCGCCGGCGGTGGTCTTCTCGGCCTGGGCCACCGCGCCGGCGATGCGGTCGAGGTCCTGCGGGGTCATGCGTTGCGCCATCTCACCAGCTCCCCGAACTGCCGCCGCCGCCGAACGATCCGCCGCCGCCGGAGAAGCCGCCGCCTCCGCCTGAGTCGCCGCCGCCGCTCCAGCCGCCCCCGCCCCGGCCGCTGTTGTTCAGCGCGCCCAGGATGATCCACGGCAGCGCCTCGCCCAGGCCGCCACGGCGATTGCGCCGGCCCTGGAGCATGCCGCCGAGCACGAAGACGATGAACATCAGGATCAGGGCGCCGGTGATCAGCGAGCCTGGTCCCTGCTCCCGCTGAGGCTGACTGGCCTGCGCGATGCGGACCTTGGCCTGGTCGGCGGGCAGGCTGAGCTGCTCGACCAGGGCGTTGGTTCCCGCGACGATGCCGCCTTCCATGTCGCCGTCGCGGAACTTCGGCAGGATGGCGCTCTGGATGATGACGCTGGACAGGGCGTCGGTCAGGACGGGTTCCAGGCCATAGCCGACCTCGATCCGCACCTTCCGGTCGTTGGGCGCGACCAGCAGGATCGCGCCGGTGTTCTTGTCCTTCTCGCCGATGCCCCAGGTCCGGCCCAGCTGGTAGCCGTAGTCCTCGATTGGATAGCCATCCAGGCTCGGGACCGTGGCCACGACCAGCTGGCGGCCGGTCGTGGTCTCGAGGTTTTCCAGCTTGGCCGTCAGGTCGCGCTCGACGTCCGGTGACAGGATCTGGGCGTCATCGACCACCCGCCCGGTCAGGGGCGGGAACTTCGGCGCGGCGAAGGCGGGGAAAGCCACCGTCATCGCCAGGACCAGAGCCACCAAGAACCCGCTCATTCCCGCGAAAGCGGGAACCCAAGCGGATTTGGCAACGGCGACGCCGCGCGAAACCGTCAGGCTCGGCTTGGGTCCCCGCTTTCGCGGGGATGAGCGGAATGGGGACAAGTTACTGGACCTTCGGCGGCGTGGCCGTGGGAGGCGCGCTGAAGTCCACCGTCGGAGCGCTCTGGGCGGCGGCCGTGGCCTGGAACAGCTGGGCCGGCTTCTGGCCGCTGTACATCGTCTTGGCCCAGAACACGCTGGGGAAGGTCCGCAGGGTGGTGTTGTAGGTCTGGGCCGCCCCGTTGTAGTCGCGGCGCGCGATGGTGATGCGGTTCTCGGTGCCTTCCAGCTGGCTCTGCAGGGCCAGGAAGTTCTGGTTCGACTTCAGGTCCGGATACTGCTCCTGGATCATCATCAGGCGGCCCAGCACGCCCGACAGCTTGTCCTGGGCGGCGGCGTATTGCTGGAACTGGGCCGGGTCGGCGATGGTCGAGGCGTCGACCTTGACCTGGGTGGCGCTGGCGCGGGCCTGGGTGACCTCGACCAGCACGCTCTTTTCCTGGGCGGCGTAGCCCTTCACCGTGGCCACCAGGTTCGGGATCAGGTCGGCGCGGCGCTGGTACTGGTTCTGCACCTCGGCCCAGGCGGCCTTCGTGGCCTCGTCCTGGGTGGGGATGGTGTTGATCCCGCAGCCGGCCAGGGTCGCGGGGATGGCGACGATCAGGGCCACGCGGGCAGCGTTGCGGACGAAACGGTTCAAGGCATCCCTCCACGAGAGCCTGCCCGCTTCGTAAGAAGCGGATCAGCAGGCTCGTCCAAGCAAAAATGCGAACATGTATGCTCGCGTATCGCTGTTAGATAGCGAGCCTAGCGTTACACGCGAGAGGGCGACAGGTTAAACCTTGTCCATGTCGGCGAAGGCCTTCTTGCGCGGCCCCATGTAGCCGAACAGCCAGGCGGCGACCTTGCGCATCTGGATTTCCTCGCTGCCCTCGGTGATCCGATAGCGGCGGTGGTGGCGGTAGATGTGCTCGAACGGCTTGTGGCGGGAATAGCCGATGCCGCCGTGGATCTGCATGGCCCGGTCGGCGGCCTCGCAGCACAGCCGGTTAGCCCAGTAGTTGCACATCGACACTTTGTCGGAGAGGCGCTTCTCGACCTCGACCTTGGACATCTGGTCCATGTCCCAGGCGGTCTTGCGGATCAGCAGGCGCAGCATCTCGGCCTGGGTGGACAGCTCGACGATCGGGAACTGGATGGCCTGGTTCTCGGCCAGAGCCTTGCCGAACGGCTTGCGCGCGCGTGCGTACGCGATGCTTTCTTCTATGCAGAACACCGCCGCGCCCAGGCTGGAGGCCGCCTGGCGGATGCGGTTCTCGTGCACGAAGTGCTGGGCCAGGGCCAGGCCGCCGCCCTCGGGGCCGAACATCGCGCTCTCCGGCACCCAGACATTGGTGAAGCTGACCCGAGGGTGGTCGGTCGGCATGTTGAAGGTCCAGAGGTACTCCTCGATCTTCACGCCGGGGGCATGGGCCGGGACCAGCAGGGCGGTGATGCCGCGCGCGTCGCCGTCCTCGCCGCTGGTGCGGGCGAACAGGCAGCAATGCGTGGCCGCGTGCATGCCGGTGGTCCACATCTTCTCGCCGTTGATCCGCCAGCCGGCCTCGCCCTTGTGCTCCTCGCGGACGGCGCGGGTTTCCATGAAGGTGGCGTCCGACCCATGCTCGGGCTCCGTCAGGCCGAAGGTCGGGCGGAAGGCGCCCTTGTCCAGCATGTCGGTGATCAGGTGCTGCTGGTCGGGCCGGCCGAAGTCGCGGATCATCAGCACGAACGGATTGTTGCCGACGATCGAGTGCTCGTTCTGCAGGTCGTTGAACAGGCCCAGGCCCTTGGACGCCAGGTGTTCGCGGATCACCGCCATCCAGAGGTTGGAGCCGTCCTGGCCGCCATATTCTTTCGGCAGGGCGAAGCGGTAGTGGCCGGCCTGGTCGGCCAGCTTGCGGGCCTTGGCCAGCAGCTCTTCCCACTCGTGCTTGGGCAGGCCGCCGCCGTCCCAGTCGGTGCGGGCCCATTCGCGGCGGTGGTCAAAGAAGCGCTCGTTGTCGTCGCGCGCCTGCAAGGGCGCGATTTCGCGATCGATGAAGGCGTCGAGCTCGCCCAGATAGGCGGTCAACGCCTGCGGCAGTTGGAAGTCCATGGCCAAGCCTCCCTCGCGCTCATCTTATGGTTTTGAAGCACTAAAGCGCGGCGACGGGTCGCAGCCAACCGTGCCCCTGCGGAACGAACTTTAACCGCTCTTTGACCGGACCGAGACTAGGGTTTCCGCCATGATCACCATGGCCGCCTTCGCGATCATCGGGGCCGCGCTCGGACTGTTCGTCCGGCCGCGGTGGCTGGGCGTGCTCCTGCCGATCGCCCTGGCCGTGCTGGTCGAGGGTGGGGCCCGCTGGGCCCTCGGGGTCATGGAGCACCAGACCAACCGCGAGGTGCTGGTCATGCGCGTCGAGGCGATCTTCGGCGAAACCTGGATCGATGCGGCCGGCCCGATCGCCGCCGCCGTCATCGGTTCGGTGGTGGCCGCGGTGCTGGGCGCCTTCACCGATCCCAAGACGGTCACGGTGTTCAGCGCCGAAGGCATCGAGCGTCGCGTCGGCAAGGACGGCCGCTACGCCCGCGCCCAGGGCATGGTCGAGGACCGCGCCATCCACGCCAAGGCCGAAAGCCGGATCGACCAAATCCTGGGGCTTTAAGCATTCAAGCCGGAACGTAGGTCAGCCTAAAGGCGTCCTCCGGGACCGCCTCGCTGGCGATCAGCCGTAGCGGCGGCCGCGTCCGGGCGAAGTAGGGCTTGCCGCCGCCGAGGACGAAGGGGCGGAGATAGAGCCGGTACTCGTCCAGCAGGCCAAGATCGGTGAGGCTCGCGGCCAGCTCCGGGCCGGCGACGTCGATCTCGCCCTCGTGCTCGGCCTTCAGGCGGCGGACGAAGCTCCCGACATCATCGGAGACCAGCGTCGCGTTCGGACCGACCGCCTTCAGCGTGGTCGACACCACCCATTTGGGCTGGGCCCGCCAGGCATCGGCATAGTCGCGGGCGATGTCGTTCCAGTCGGGCTTATCCTCCTCCCAGTAGCGCATCATCTCGTAGATGCGGCGGCCGTAGAGGCAGCCGGCCAGGCCGCGGACATGGTCGTTGAAGTGCTGGTGCAGGGCGGGGCCGGGCATCGCGATTTGCGGTCCGCCCTCGACGCCGTCCACATAGCCGTCGAGCGATTGCATCATCCCGAAGACGAGCTTGGCCATGGTCGGGCTCCCGGTTGCGTCGGCCGCGCACCGTCCCGCAAATCGCCGCGTCCGTGAAGCCGGACCTCGCCGTTTCCGCGCCGGCCTCGCCGCGTTTCGTCAGGAAACCCCGTTTTCCGAAAAATCGGTGCGCGTGCGAAATTCCGCTTGCGCAATTTCTTATCACTGATATCTAAGCAATGCTTAGTTCGGACCCGAAGCACCGGTGGGGATACCGGCGCGACCAACCTTAGCTGGGGTGACCCAGAGGGGTTGGCAAGGTCCGGGCGGCCAGTACCGCGTCTCACCGATCAACGATCTGACCGCAACTTCCCCAATGCCGGAGGGCTTTCGCATGAAGCTCCGTTCCCTGGCGGCCGTCGCCGCCCTCACCACCGTCATGTTCGCGGGTTCGGCCTTCGCCGACGGCCGCATCGCCGCCGCCCTCGACGCCCCCGTGGCCGCCAAGACCAAGGTCGTGGCCGGCGGCGCCGTTTTCGTCTGCGAGGGCGCCGAGTGCGTCTCGACCCAAGCCCCCTCGCGGGCACTCACCGCGGTCGCCTGCAAGGCGCTCGCCAAGGAAGTGGGTCGCGTCGCGGCCTTCGGCGGCGAAACCAAGTCGCTGGACGCCGATGACCTGACCCGCTGCAACGCCTCGGCCAAGGGCGGTTCGTCCCTGGCCTCGGCTAAGTAAGAACACGTACTGCGCTTTATCTGAGTACCAGACGCGTTGTGGGTCGCCGTTTCTCCGGCCCGGTCTGGCTGTTTCCTCGAGCATTCGCCTTGAAGGGCGGCGGAAACCCTCCGCCGCCCCTTTTCTTTTCCGGAACCGTGATTAGTTGACGGATATGGACACGAGCTTGGCCGCCCAGCTGGAAACCGTTCTGCGCAAGGCCGCGGGCGAGGGGACGGCCCTGGCCTCGATGACCGTGGACTATGCCGGCGAGGCCGGCGACGCGGCCCTGGAGCCCAAGGGCTGGGTCGAGCGGGCCACCCGCAGCCTGGTGTTCGCCCAGGGCGAACTGCGGCGCGCCGACGGCGCTTTGGCGGCTTCGGCGTCGGCCGTGTTCCGTCGCGCCGCGGACTGATCGTTCGAACCTGCCGCGCCCCTTTGGTTGCGACTGCGAAAGGCCCGTGTTATCAGGCGCGCGGCTTCGGACAGGGCGGCGCGGACGCGTCGGCCGTCCATGTGCTTTTCATAAGCGCGCTCAAGCCTTTAAGTCGCGATAAGGGGTAACCTTCCTATTCGCGGCCATTGCAACGCACCGGGCGGATACCAAGTGGCGGACGAAACCAAGGCGACGGATGCGGGTCAGCGCTATGCGCAGTCCCTCTTCGAACTGACGATCGAGAACGGCAATCTGGCCAAGGTCGAGGCCGACCTTAAGAGCCTGAAGGCGATGGTCGCCGACAGCGCCGACCTGCGCCGCCTGATCGCCTCGCCCGCTTTCTCGGCCGAGGACAAGGGCAAGGGTCTCGTCGCCGTGGCCGTCAAGGCCAAGTTCGACATGCTGACCACGAAGTTCCTGGGCCTGGTGGCCTCGAACGGCCGCACCGGCGACCTGATGGGCGCCATCTCGGCCTTCTCCGAACTGTCGGCCAAGCACCGCGGCGTCGTCACCGCCGAGGTCGTCTCGGCGACCGCCCTGTCGGCTGCCCAGCTGAAGGGCGTGCAAACCGCCCTGGCTGAAGCGCTCGGCAAGACCCCCGAAGTTTCCACGCGCGTCGATCCGTCCCTGCTGGGCGGTCTGAAGGTGCGCGTCGGTTCGCGTCTCTTCGACGCTTCGCTCCGTTCGAAGCTCGATTCCCTGAAATTCGCCCTGAAGCGCGCTTAAGCCTTTAATTAAGCGCCTCGAAAAAAATTAGATCGCAGAGAGCCCAGAAACCATGGACATCCGCGCCGCCGAAATTTCGGCCATCCTCAAGTCGCAGATCGCCAACTTCGGCGAAGAAGCCGCCGTCTCGGACGTCGGCCAGGTGCTGTCCGTCGGTGACGGCATCGCCCGCATCTACGGCCTGGACAACGTCCAAGCCGGCGAGATGCTGGAATTCCCGAAGGCCGGCGTGAAGGGCATGGCCCTGAACCTCGAGCGCGACAATGTCGGCGCCGTGATCTTCGGCGCTGACGCCGAGATCAAGGAAGGCGACGAAGTCCGTCGCCTCGGCGAGATCGTCGACGTGCCGGTCGGCCGTGGCCTGCTGGGCCGCGTCGTCAACCCGCTGGGCGAGCCGATCGACGGCAAGGGCCCGATCCAATACACCGAGCGTCGCCGCGTCGACGTGAAGGCTCCGGGCATCATCCCGCGCAAGTCGGTGCACGAGCCCGTGCAGACCGGCCTGAAGTCGATCGACACCCTGATCCCGGTCGGCCGTGGCCAGCGCGAGCTGATCATCGGTGACCGTCAGACCGGCAAGACCGCCGTCGCCATCGACACCATCCTGAACCAGAAGGCCGTCAACGCCGGCAAGGACGAGAGCGCCAAGCTCTACTGCGTCTACGTCGCCATCGGCCAGAAGCGCTCGACCGTCGCCCAGATCGTCAAGACCCTGGAAGAGCACGGCGCCCTGGAATACACGATCGTGGTCGTCGCCTCGGCCTCGGAGCCGGCCCCGCTGCAATACATCGCGCCGTTCTCGGGCTGCGCCATGGGCGAGTGGTTCCGCGACAACGGCCTGCACGGCCTGATCATCTATGACGATCTGTCCAAGCAAGCCGTCGCCTACCGCCAGATGTCGCTGCTGCTGCGCCGCCCGCCGGGCCGCGAAGCCTATCCGGGCGACGTGTTCTACCTGCACTCGCGCCTGCTGGAACGCGCCGCGAAGCTGAACGAAGACAACGGTTCGGGCTCGCTGACGGCGCTGCCGATCATCGAAACCCAGGCCAACGACGTGTCGGCCTACATCCCGACCAACGTGATCTCGATCACCGACGGTCAGATCTTCCTGGAAACCGACCTGTTCTACCAGGGCATCCGCCCGGCCGTGAACGTCGGCATCTCGGTGTCGCGCGTCGGTTCGTCGGCCCAGATCAAGGCCATGAAGCAAGTCGCCGGTCCGATTAAGGGCGAACTGGCCCAGTATCGTGAAATGGCCGCCTTCGCGAAGTTCGGCTCGGACCTGGACGCCTCGACCCAGAAGATGCTGGCTCGCGGCGAGCGCCTGACCGAGCTGCTGAAGCAGCCGCAATATTCGCCGCAATCGGTCGAAGAGCAGGTCTGCGTGATCTACGCCGGCACGCGCGGCTATCTGGACAAGATCCCGACCTCGTCGGTCCGTCGCTTCGAGACCGAGCTGCTGGCTCGCCTCCACAGCGCTCACAAGGACCTGCTGGACGGCATCCGCACCAAGAAGGCCCTCGACAAGGACCTGGAGAACACGCTGAAGAGCGCGCTCGACAGCTTCTCGGCGACCTTCGCCTAAGTCCCTCGGAACCGCTCGGAGAGAGTAGCGCCGAATGGCCAGCTTGAAGGAAATGCGCAATCGGATCTCGAGCGTCAAAGCGACGCAAAAGATCACGAAAGCGATGCAGATGGTGGCAGCCGCCAAGCTGCGCCGGAGCCAGGACGCGGCTGAAGCCGCCCGTCCCTATGCTCGGCGCCTGGCTTCGGTCATCGCCAATCTCGCGGCCGGCGTGTCGGGCGACGGGGCTCCGGCCCTGCTGACCGGCACCGGTCGCGACGACCGCCACCTGATCGTCGTCGCGGCGGCCGATCGCGGCCTTGCCGGCGGCTTCACCTCGTCGATCGTGCGGGCCGCGCGCCAGCACATCGACGGCCTGATCGCCCAGGGCAAGGACGTCAAGATCGTCTGCGTC
This sequence comes from Caulobacter sp. GW456-12-1-14-TSB4, assembly GCF_059424195.1. NCBI lineage: Bacteria > Pseudomonadati > Pseudomonadota > Alphaproteobacteria > Caulobacterales > Caulobacteraceae > Caulobacter > Caulobacter sp. GW456-12-1-14-TSB4. The sequence goes on along the minus strand of NZ_JBWKZF010000010.1, from coordinate 74,243 downwards.
GGCAAGAAGGTCTCCTCGCAGCTGCGTCGCCCGTACGGCGACAAGGTTGTCGAGAACTTCGACCTGTCGGCCTACCGCCAGTTCACCCTGTCGGTCGCCCAGCCGATCGCCGACGTCGTCACGCGCCTCTACGAGGCCGGCGACATCGACGTGGTCACGCTGTTCTACAGCCGCTTCAAGTCGGTGGTCATCCAGACCCCGACGGCGCTGCAGCTGATTCCGGCGACCGTCGAAGGCGTCGAAGCCCCGACCGGTCCGACGGCGGTCTACGAGTACGAGCCCTCGGAAGAGGCCATCCTCGAGACCCTGTTGCCGCGCAACCTGACGGTTCAGATCCTGTCTGCCCTGCTGGACAACATGGCCGGCTTCTACGCCAGCCAGATGACCGCCATGGACAACGCCACGCGCAACGCCGGCGACATGATCAAGCGCTACACCCTCGAGTATAACCGTTCCCGCCAGGCCCAGATCACCAAAGAGCTGATCGAGATCATCTCCGGCGCAGAAGCCGTCTGATCTAGCCTAACGACACAAGCACGCAGAGATCGAAAGACCCGCACGCCATGGCCAAGACCCCCGCTGAAAAGCCGGCCGCCGCCGCCGCCAAGAAGCCCGCCGCCCCCAAGGCCGCCGCTGCTCCGAAGGCTGCCGCCGCGACCAAGGCTCCCGCCGCCGCCGCTGCCGCTCCCAAGGCTCCGGCCGCCAAGAAGCCGGCTGCCCCCAAGGCCGCCGCGCCCAAGGCTCCGACCACCAACCTGGAAGGCGCCACCGGCCGCCTCGTCCAGATCATCGGCGCCGTCGTCGACATCGAGTTCGACGGCGCTCTGCCGGCGATCCTGAACGCCGTCGAGACCACCAACACCGCCACCGGCCAGCGCCTGGTGTTCGAAGTCGCCCAGCACCTGGGCCAGAACACCGTCCGCGCCATCGCCATGGACGCCACCGAAGGTCTGGTCCGTGGCCAGCCCGTCCGTGACACCGGCGAGTCGATCCGCGTTCCGGTCGGTCCGGGCACGCTGGGCCGCATCATGAACGTCATCGGCGAGCCGATCGACGAGCAGGGCCCGATCCAGTCGGACCTGTCGCGCCCGATCCACCGCGACGCCCCGACCTTCGCCGAGCAGACCAACACCGCTGAAGTGCTGGTCACGGGCATCAAGGTCATCGACCTGATGTGCCCCTACACCAAGGGCGGCAAGATCGGCCTGTTCGGCGGCGCCGGCGTCGGCAAGACCGTGACGATGCAGGAACTGATCAACAACATCGCCAAGGCTTACGGCGGTTACTCGGTTCTGGCCGGCGTGGGTGAACGCACCCGCGAAGGCAACGACCTCTATCACGAGATGATCGAGTCGAACGTCAACGTCGACCCGAAGGCCAACAACGGCTCGACCGAAGGCTCGCGCTGCGCCCTGGTCTACGGCCAGATGAACGAACCCCCGGGCGCCCGCGCCCGCGTCGCCCTGACCGGCCTGTCGATCGCGGAATACTTCCGTGACGAAGAAGGCAAGGACGTGCTGCTGTTCGTCGACAACATCTTCCGCTTCACCCAAGCCGGCGCCGAAGTGTCGGCTCTGCTGGGCCGCATCCCCTCGGCCGTGGGCTATCAGCCCACCCTGGCCACCGAGATGGGCAACCTGCAGGAGCGCATCACCTCGACGAACAAGGGTTCGATCACCTCGGTCCAGGCCATTTACGTCCCGGCCGATGACTTGACCGACCCGGCGCCCGCCGCCTCGTTCGCCCACTTGGACGCCACCACCGTTCTGTCGCGTGACATCGCGGCCCAGGCCATCTTCCCGGCCGTCGATCCGCTGGACTCGACCTCGCGGATCATGGACCCGCTGGTCATCGGCGAAGAGCACTACAACGTCGCCCGCTCGGTCCAGGAAGTCCTGCAGCAGTACAAGTCGCTGAAGGACATCATCGCCATCCTGGGCATGGACGAGCTGTCGGAAGACGACAAGCTGGTCGTGTCGCGCGCTCGCAAGATCTCGCGCTTCCTGAGCCAGCCGTTCCACGTCGCCGAGCAGTTCACCAACACGCCGGGCGCCTTCGTCCAGCTGAAGGACACGATCCGCTCGTTCAAGGGCATCGTGGACGGTGAGTACGACCACCTGCCGGAAGGCGCCTTCTACATGGTCGGCGCCATCGAGGAAGCCGTGGCCAAGGCCGAAAAGATGGCGGCGGAAGCCTAATGACCGAAGACGCCGATCTGGGCCAATTCTGCTGCGAGGAACTGGCGGAAGCGGTGTCTCCGGACACCAACGCCGGTCTCATCGAGCATGACAGCGGCCTGATCCTGCTGAATCTCGGCGAGCGGGAAGAAGAGGGCGAGACCGGCTTGATGCTGGCCACGATCCACTTCTGCCCGTTCTGCGGGACCGAGATTCAGACCGACGAAGACATCGAGGCCGCCCTGGGCGACGTCGAGGAGACCTTCAACTGATGGCCAAGCTGCACTTCTCTCTGGTCGCCCCCGAGCGCGAACTGTTCTCCGGCGACGTGGACCTGGTCCAGGCTCCGGGCACGGAAGGCGACTTCGGCGTCCTGGCCGGCCACGCCCCGTTCATGACCACCCTGCGCGAAGGCAAGGTGACCGTGAAGGACGGCGCGACGACCAAGGTGTTCGACATCCAAGGCGGTTTCGCCGACGTCGGTCCGGACGGCCTGACGATCCTGGCCGAACACGCCGTCGAAGCGGCCTAAGCCGTTCGCATGTACGTACTCGAAACGCCCTCGGTCCCCCGGATCGGGGGCGTTTTCGTGTCCGGAGCAACCATGCGTCGTGTCACGAGTGGAAAAATTACACTTGTGGCCTAATCTTGGTCTTAATCCGTAGCCATAAGGGTTGCGAGGGACCGTCCGTCGGTTTTAATGCCGACCTCTCGTCTTGTTGGGGATATCCAGCCTATGCGCCTTGCGCTCGCCAGCCTGATCGCCTTCGGCGCGATCTCGACCGTCGCCGTCGCTCAGGAGCAAACCACTGCTCCCGCCGCCGCTCCTGCTCCGGCCGCCGCCCCGGCGCCCGCCGATCAGACCGCCCCGGCCGCTCCGGCCGACCAAGCCGCTCCGCCTGTCGCCGCGCCGGCCGCTGGCGCCGCGCCGGCTGAAACCTACACCGCGCCGGTCCGTGGCCCGCGCACGACCGACCCGCTGTCGGTCCGCCTGATGGACGTGCTGGACAAGGTCTGCAAGCCGTCGGTCGCCGGCGGCGACTTCGCCCAGCTGGTCAAGGACTACGGCTTCAAGAAGAAGAAGGAGCAGTGGTTCTTCGATCTGGGCAAGCCCTACAACATCACCCTGGATAACCCGGGCTCGAACAAGAACGTCTGCACGATCACCATCGACTACGCGCAGACCCCCGAGCAGGCCCAGGAACTGGCCAACGCCCTGCACGACTACGCCACCTGGGAAAACAGCCCGCAGCTGCGCCTGATCCGCAACGACCAGACGGTCGGCAGCGACTTCCGCCGCTTCACCGTGTCGTGGGACGACGCCTGGGCCGGCGGTCACGCCGGTCTGGTGTTCATGCGCCTGAAGAAGACCGACGAGACCTCGGTCGGCAAGAACTTCGAGCGCGCCCAGATCCTGTACAGCACCACCAGCCGCTAAGGCTGACTTGCCCCCTAGGGGCATGGGTCCTATCTAAGCGAGGCGCGGGGGACGACCCCCGCGCCTTTTGCTTTTCGCGAAAGCCGTAAGTCCGGGGACGACCCCACCTGAAAAGGGGCTCGTCATGGCCTGGATCATTCTCTTCATCGCTGGACTGTTCGAAATCGGCTGGGCCGTGGGCCTGAAGTTCACCGAGGGCTTCACCAAGCCGATCCCGATCGCGCTGACCGCCGTCAGCCTGGTGGCGTCCATGGGCCTGCTGGGCTGGGCCGTGAAGACCCTGCCGCTGGGCACGGCCTATGCCGTCTGGACGGGCGTGGGCGCGGTCGGCACGGCCATCGTCGGCATCGTGCTGTTCAAGGAGCCGGCGACGGCGGCGCGGCTCGTCTGCCTGGGCCTGATCGTGGCCGGCATCCTGGGGCTGAAGGTATTTTCGCCGGCGGCCTAGTTCTTCAAAGCCCAAAAAGCTTGTCATCCCGGCCGCAGCGAAGCGGAGAGCCGGGACCCAGGGGCAGCCGCAGTGCGCCGGCCCCTGGGTCCCGGACAAGCCCTGCGGGCTTTCCGGGATGACAAGGATTGGGTTGGCTCAGGCCGCCGCCCGGCCTTCGTTGGCGATGAACGCCAAGCACCGCTCCGCAACCGCCTCCCAGCCAGGTTCCCCGGGAAGCCAGTGGCTCATCTCGGGGAACACCTCGACGCTGCCGCCCAGGCGCGCGGCGGTCTGGCGGACCGTGGCCGGCGGATGGATGACGTCCTGGCCGCCGGCGATGGCCAGCATCGGACAGCCGGGCGCCGAGACCGAGGTGGTCATGAACGGGTCCAGCCACCAGTTCAGCGTCTCCCACAGCGCCCGGCCGCTCTCGGGCGTCATGCGGGCGAAGATCGCCTTGCGCTCGGGGCGGGCCAGCTTGTCGACGCTGTAGCGGCGCACGACGCCGTAGTCGGGCTGGATGGCCTGCAGCCAATAGGGACCGAAGGTGTAGAGGCTCATGGCCGAGGCCGCCTCCTCCAGGCTCGCGCCCTGCACGCCCCAGGGGGCGGAGGGGGCCAGCAGGATCAGCTTGGAAACCTTGGCGCGGCTCGCGGCCATCTGGGCGACCAGGCCGCCCATCGAGTGGCCGATCAGGATCGGCGGCGTCTCGCAGGCCTCGATCAGGCGTACGATCTGACGGGCGTAGTCGCTCATCGAGACGCCGGCGGCGCTGCTCTGGCCGTCGTGGCCGATGAGATCGGGAGCAAGGACGCGATGGCCGGCGGCCTCGAACGGCGCGCGGAAAGCGTCGAAGGTCCAACCGCCACAAAAGGCGCCGTGGACCATGATCACGGGTGCGCGCATGAACGCCCTAAGAAACCCCGCCGGCGAAGCAGCCGGCGGGGATCAGCCTACACGCTCTACTTCGCCTTGGGCGAGGTTTTGGCGGGCGCCTTTGTCGCAGGGGCCTTGGCGGGGGCGGTCTTCGGGGCGGCGGCCTTCGGAGCCGCGGCCGCTTTCGGAGCCGCAGCCTTCGGGGCGGCTTTCGGCGCAGCGGCGGCCTTGGGGGCGGCAGCCTTGGGCGCGGCCTTGGCGGCGGCCGGCTTCGCGGCCGGAGCCTTCGGAGCAGCCTTCGGCGCGGCGGTCTTGGCGGGCGCCGGAGCGGCCTCGGCCTTCGGCTTGGCCGGGGCCTTGGGCTTGGCGGCCGGAGCAGCCTTGGCAGCCGGCGCGGCCTTCGGAGCCGGAGCAGCCTTGGCGGCGGGCTTCGCAGCGGCAGGCTTCGGCGCGGCGGCGGCCTTGGCCGGAGCCTTGGCGGCCGGGGCAGCCTTCACGGCGGGCTTCGGAGCAGCCTCGGCCTTGGCGGGCGCGGCCTTGGCCGGGGCCTTGGGCTTGGCTTCGGCCTTCGGCGCGGCTTCAGCCTTCGGCTTGGCCGGAGCCTTCGGTGCGGCGGCCTTCTTCGGCGCGGCGACGGGCTTGGCGGCCGCCGGGGCAGGCGCCGGAGCCGCTTCAGCCACCGGAGCCGGAGCCGGAGCCGGGGTCGGCGCAGGCGTCGGCGCCGGTGCGGGCGTCGGGGCAGGAGCCGGAGCGGGTTCCGCCGCCTTCACTGGCGCGGGCTCGGGAGCCTTGGGGGCCGGAGCAGGCGCCGGCGTGGGAGCCGGAGCCGGGGCAGCCGTGGCGGCCGGGGTTTTGTTCTTGCCCGTCAGCCAGGCGATCACGTCGTCGAGGATCTTCATCGTGTTGGGCTCGTCTATGAGGTAATGGGCGTTGTTGGGATAGATCTTGATGTCGGCCGTCGCATACTTCTGGCCGATACGTCGGACGTCTTCTAGGGGCGTCGTACGGTCCAGGGCCCCGGCATTGACCAGGATGGGCACGGTGACCTTGGTTTCATCGACATAGGCCGCTTTGTTGACGTCCTTGTGCGGCCAGGCCAGGTCGGCCAGCACCTGGCCGCTGTCATGGACCATGGTGGCGTAGAGCGCGTCGTGACGCTCGGCCGGCACGGCGTTCATGACGCCGAACTTGAAGCCGGGCTTCCACATCTTGCCGGCCTTCGTCTCGGGCTTGGATTGCAGCGCCATGTTGAGGAAGGTGAAGACCGGCGAGAGCTTGGGCTTGCCGCGCGCGTCGGCCGGCGAGGCGGGGGCGAACAGCACCAGGGCGTCGGCATGGCCGGCCTCGGCGATCTTCTGGGCGATCAGCCCGCCCATGGAGTGGCCGAAGATCAGCGGCTTCTTGCCGGTCTCCTTGGCCAGGGTCTGGGCGAGCGCGCTCATCTCGGCGACGTAATCGGCCAGCGACAGGCCGGCCAGGCCCGCGCGCGGACCCTCGACCGTGCGCACCGCCGACCGGATGGTCGGCGCCTCCACGCGATACCCTTCGGCCCTCAGGCGCGCGACGACGGGACCCCAGACGTCCCCCGCGCACCCATAGCCGTGAATCAACAGAACCGTGTCCGCCATCCCGTACTCCCCAGCGCGACGGACGATAGAGTCAGACGCCGCGCGCGAACCCTGTGAATGCGGTGACCACGGCTTCGTAGACCTCGCGCTTGAAGGGTACGATCAGTTCGGGTGCTTCGTCGAGCCTGCCCCATTTCCAGGCGTCGAACTCGACATGTTCATCCGCCTCCAGATCGATCTCGGCGTCGTCGCCGATGAAGCGATAGGCGAACCAGACCTGCTTTTGACCGAGCCAGCCGCGCGAGCGCTTCTCGTTGGCCAGCACCTCGGGCGGGAAGTCGTACGTGATCCACCCCTCGGTCCGACCGAGCAGTTCGACGGAGGTGACGCCGGTCTCCTCGGCCAGCTCGCGACGGGCGGCCGCCTCCAGGTCCTCGCCCTCGTCGACCCCGCCTTGCGGGAACTGCCAGTTGTAGGGCGCGGACTGCTTGTTGCGACGACCCAGCCAGACGCGGCCGTCCGGGTGGAACAGGACGACGCCGACATTGGGGCGGTGCTTGGGATAGTCGAGCTCGGTCATGCCGAGCCTTGTTCCACGATTTCTAGCGGTGGGCGAGCGCCGAGGCGGGGGCCAGCTGGATACCGCGCCCTTGCAGGCCGGCGGCCCAGACGCGGACCTGGTTGATCGTCACCGGATAGGCGAAGCCAGAACCCAGCGACTGGCCGCGACCGGTGGCGCCGGTCTCCAGCGCCTTCAGCTGGGTGTCGATGGCGCCGGCCGACAGCTCGTCGTCGATGACCCGGTCGGCCGAGGCGCGCGGGATCGGGCCGGCGCGACGCGCGGCCAGGCCGTCGTCGATGAACGCCAGGCCGCGGGCCTTGAGCACGCCGTTGAAGGTCCCCATCGCCGCGTCGCTCTCGACGAAGCGGGCGCCCAGATAGTTCGACAGGCCGAAATAGCCTGTGGCGCGCGACATCAGCCATTCCAGCTTGCGCACGGTGTCTTCCGGACGATTGGCGGCGATCAGGGTGTAGGGGCCCGGATCGTTGGCCGGATAGTCGGTCGGCTCCATCGGCGTCTCGAGCAGGACCTCGTGGCCGTGGGCGCGGGCCAGGTCGATCCAGCCCTGCAGGCCCTCGGCATAGGGCGCGAAGGACAAGGTGATCTCGCCGGGCAGGGTCTCGATCGCCGCGCGGGTGGTCTGGGCGTTGAGGCCCAGGCCCCCGATGACCACCGACACCTTCGGCCGGCCGTTGGGCGTGAACGGACGAGCATAGGCCTCGGCCGCCGTGCGGCCGTCGGCGCCGATGATCGGCAGCGGACCGCCGCCAGGACCTGGCGCGGTCAGGCCGGCGATCGGGGCCTGGGCCAGGCCCGGGCCCTGCTGGATCGGCGGCAGGTTCTGGAGGCCCTCGGCGGCGGGCGCTTCGCCCTCCTCGGGCTTGACCGGGGCGAAGGGGTTGGCCGACAGGCCCAGCTGGCCAGGCACCAGTTCGGCCCCGTGCGCATCCTCGCCGCCAAGACCTTCGCGCCAGCCTTCGGGCGCGTTCTTGGTGGCGCCGATCTTGGTCAGCTCCAGGCGAATCACGGGCGAGCCGGCGTGCGGGTCGCTGGTGATCAGGACCAGCGTCGTCAGCGAGATCAGGAACAGCAGCGCCGCGCCGCTGGCGCCGATGAAGGGATTGCTGGCCGCGGCCATCAGCTTGGCGCGCAGGTCCCCGGACCCGCCCGGAGCGGGCGCGGCGGCGGCATAGGCGGGCTTGCGCGAGAAGGAGACGGCCATGACCCGCTCAGGCTAGGCGGCGAGGCCGAACATATGGTTAACGAGATGTGGCCGGAGGGCGTTCTGGCTGCGGCGCGGCGACGCGGGCGCCGCTGAAATTGGCGTTTTCTGCAACCGTCGCAGGCGCTGAACGATCAGGGCGTTCGCTGGCGGCCTGATCGGTTGACGGGCGCGGGCGCGGCCCATCCCCTGGAGGCCTCTCGCGGGAGAGACCGGGCCCCGGCCCGGCGCTGAAGGCGAAACCGCCCCGGAAACGCTCAAGCAGAAGGACCGCGCGAGACGTTAAACGCTGGAAAGCAGGGCATGCGCCCTCGCCGAAGGAGCAAGGCGACCGCCCGTCCATCAGAGACGGGGCGCTGAATCTCTCAGGCCCAAGGACAGCGGGGGTGCGAAGGCGAGCCGTGGTGGCGCGCCCAAGACACCTGTGACCCGTCCATGGCCTAGAACCCGCGAAATCCCCGTTCCCGCCATCCGAAAAGGCCGGCCTGACTCGACGCGATCGTCCTCGGACTTTCGTGCGCGGGGCGTTTTAGAGAAATAATCCAAAAAACCCTGTGTTTATAAAACAATCACAAATGTTTAAGCTTTGATCTTGGCATAAAATTGCTCTCCATGCGGCTTTCCCGCCCTTCCTAGGCAAGGTTCGTGCGCCAATGGTGTCCCCATCTGAAAAGCAGGGGATCGTCATGAACATCGGAATGTCTCGGATCGCGAGGCGGGGGCTGAAGGCCTCGCTGTTGGCCGCCACCGTGCTGTGGACGGCGCCCGCTTTGGCCCAGGAAGCCGACAAGACCACCGACGTGGAAACGGTCGTCGTCACCGGCAAGCGCCTGTCGGAAGCCAGCGTCGCCATCGGCACCGACCATGCCACGGCCACCGTCTCGATCACCCGCGAGGCCCTGCTGTCGGCGCCCGCCGGCATTACCGGCCTGAAGATGCTGGAGAGCCTGCCGGGCTTCAACGTCCAGGCCAATGACGCCCTGGGCATGTACGAGTTCGGCAATTCGGTCTCGGTGCGGGCCTTCAACTTCCAGCAGATCGGCTTCCTGCTGGACGGCATCCCGATGGGGCGCAGCGACCAGTTCGGCGGCAGCCCGATCTATCGCTATGTCGACAACGAAAACCTGCTGCGGGTGACCGCCTCGGCCGGGGCAGGGGACGTCGCCCTGCCCAGCTACGCCTCGCTGGGCCCGATCGTCGACTACTTCACCCAGGCCCCGTCGGAAGAAGCCGGCGGCGCGATCAGCCAGACCTTCGGCAGCGACAGCCTGCGCCGCACCTTCCTGCGGCTGGAGTCGGGCAAGGTCGGTCCGCTGTCGGGCTATGTCAGCGGTTCGTGGATCAAGGGCGACCTGTGGCGCGGCCCGGGCACGATCGATCGCAAGCACTACGAGGGCAAGCTGAAGTACGACCTGCCCAACGGCGGCGACATCAGCTTCCAGACCGTCCACAACGACTATTTCGACTATGACAGCCCGTCGATCACCCTGGCCCAGTACGCGGGCACGGCTGGCGACGTGTTCGGCCGCAAGGGGCGCTACTTCTCGTACCTGGGCGCGGTGCCGCTCTCGACGCCGTTCGGCTCGCCGCTGACGATCCCGACCGGCAGCCTGCCCGAGGCCGTGGCGGGGGTGCCGTACTCCAACGCCAACTACGCCCAGTACTACAAGTTCGCGGTCAACAAGCGGAAGGACCACCTGTACGGCCTGACGCTGAACACCCCGATCACCGACAATTTCGACCTGACCACCACGGCCTATTACGAGGACAAGGGCGGCTACGGCGTCTCGCCCGAGGCCTATGCCACCTCGCTGACCAGCTACAACGCCGAGAAGGGCATCGTGGCCGGCATCGTCGCCCCGCGCGGCATCCAGTACGGCCTGTCGGGCATCGACGGCATCCGCAAGGGAATCACCGGCAAGGTCGCCTGGCACATCGGCTTCAACAAGATCGAGGCCGGCCTCTGGCTGGAGAACGACGACTATCACCGCACCCAGAACCGCTACAACGTCGAGAACGGCAATCCCGACGGCGCGCCGCTGTTCAACGAGCGGGTCCACGCCCAGCGGGACTACAAGTCGCTGCGCGAGACCAAGCAGTTCTTCGTCAAGGACACGCTCACCCTGCTGGAGGCCAAGCTGAAGGTGGAGCTGGGCTTCAAGGCCACCGACATCGACTACAAGATCTCGGGCTACCGCAATCCGAACGACTACATCCTGAGCCGCCGTCCGCTGCTGAAGGACAACTGGAAGGACAGCTTCCTGCCCCAGGTCGGCGCGGTCTACAGCCTGACCGGCCGCGACCAGCTGTTCGCCTCGTATTCCGAGAACATGGCCCTGCCGCGCGGCGCCGACGACATCTTCTCGGCCGCCAGCCCGACCGTCGCCGGTCCCGATCCCGAGACCTCGACCAACTGGGAGCTGGGCTACCGCGCCAACCACAAGACGTTCAACGCCTCGATCGTGGCCTACCAGACCGAGTTCAAGAACCGCCTGCAGGCCTTCGCCTCGCTGGTGCCCGGCGGTGGCGGCACGACGGAGACCTTCTACCAGAATGTCGGGGCGGTGAAGGCCAAGGGCGTCGAGTTCAGCGGCCAGTGGAAGCCGGAGATCTTCGCCGGCAAGGCCTATTTCAACGCCAACGTCTCGTACAACGACGCCAAGTTCCAGGACGACGTCCTGAACTACCGCGCCAGCGCCACGGCAGCCCCGATCACCCTGGCCGTCGCCGGCAAGAAGGTGCCGGACTTCCCCGACTGGGTGTTCCAGGGCGGCGTGACGCTGGAGCCGTTCGACGGCCTGCTGATGAACGTCTCGGCTCGCCACCTGGAGAGCCGCTTCACCAACTTCGTCAACAACGAGAAGGTCGGCGCGTACACGATCCTCAACGCCTATATCGACATCGGCGACGGCTTCGCGGCCGGGCCGTTCAGCCAGGTCAAGGCGCGGGTCAACATCGATAACCTGCTGGACAAGGACTATCTGGGCACGATCAGCACCACGGTGAACACGCCCGCCAGCTTCCGGCCGGCCCCGCCGCGCACGATCCAGTTCACGATCTCCGCCGACTTCTGATCCCCGCTGTCCGGTCGGTCGCTGCAACGGCCGGCCGGACTTTTTCGAGCGTACCCATGACCCGTTTCCTCCTCGCCACGACCGCTGTGCTGGCCCTGGCCGCCGGCTCGGCGCACGCCGCCGATCCGGCCGCCGCGCGCAAGCTGCACGAGAGCCTGCTGACCCTCGACACCCACCTGGACACGCCCGCCAATTTCGGCCGGCCGGGCTGGGACATCCTCGACCGCCACGACGCGGCCAAGGACGGCTCGCAGATCGACTATCCGCGCATGGTCGAGGGCGGCCTGGATGGAGGCTTCTTCGCCATCTTCACCAACCAGGGGCCGCGCACCCCGGAAGCCACCCGCGCCGCCCGCGACGCGGCGATCATCCGCGGCGTCGAGATCCACGAGATGGTCGCCAAGCACGGCGACAAGTTCGGCCTGGCCCTGAAGGCCGACGACGCCGAGCGCATCGCCGCCCAGGGCAAGCGCGTGGTCTTCGTCAGCGTCGAGAACAGCTATCCGATGGATGGCGACGTGACCTTGCTCTCGACCTTCTACGCGCTGGGCGTCCGCATCTCGGGCCTGGCCCACTTCAAGAACAACGACATGGCTGACAGCTCGACGGACACGCCCGAGTGGCATGGCCTGTCGCCGCTGGGGAAGCAGTTCGTGGCCGAGGCCAACCGGCTGGGCGTGGTGCTGGACGGCTCGCACTCTTCCGACGAGGTGCTGGACCAGCTGATCGCGCTGTCCAAGACCCCGGTGATCCTGACCCACTCGGGCTGCAAGACGGTGTTCAACCATCCGCGCAATGTCGACGACACGAGGATCAAGGCCCTGGCGGCGAGCGGCGGCGTGATCCAGGTCGACGCCTATTCCAGCTACCTGATCGAGACGCCGAAGAACGCCGAGCGCGACGCCGCCGTGGCGGCGCTGCGGGCCAAGGCCGGGGCGCGGGCCAAGATGACCGAGGCCGAGCGCGCGGGCTTCATGGCCGAGATGAAGGCGATCGACGCCAAGTACCCGGTGCCGAAGGCGACCTTCGAGGACTTCATGAACCACCTCAACCACGCGCTGAAGGTGGCCGGCGTCGACCATGTCGGGATCGGCATCGACTTCGACGGCGGCGGCGGGGTGACCGGCCTGAACGACGCTTCGGACTATTGGAAGATCAGCGAGCGCCTGCTGGCCGAGGGCTATACCCGCGACGACCTGGCCAAGATCTGGGGCGGCAACGTCCTGCGGCTGCTGCGCGCGGCCGAGGCGGCGAAGGCGGCCTAGAGCTCGAACTCCAATCGCTCCAAAGCTTGTCATCCCGGCCGCAGCGAAGCGGAGAGCCGGGACCCAGGGGCAACCGCATTGGGCTTGGCCCCTGGGTCCCGGACAGCCTCTGCGAGGCTTCCGGGATGACAAGGCTTTTGGCTTTGAACCTTGAGAAGTCGCCCAACGAAAAGCGCCGCCCCGGTTGCCCGGAGCGGCGCTGATCTTGTTGAGCTCGAAAGAGCCTTACTTGTTCTCGGTCACCGGCTTGCCGCCCGCCGCGGCGGCCGCCTTGGCGGTGACTTCCGCGACCTTGGCGGCCGGCTTGGGCAGCTTCGGCGTATTGGCGACGCCGCCGGCGTTCAGCACGGCGATGGCGCGTTGCAGCTGGAAGTCGCCCTTCTTGTCGTCGAAGGCCGTGGGCGGCGCTTCGGCCGGGGTGTGGACGCCCGCGCGGCTCTTGCCCTCGTCGGCGTTCAGCGCGTTCTTGAAGCTGGCTTCGCTGAACCAGACGCGGTTGGCGATGTCCTGGGCCTGGTCGCGGGTCTGGGCGACCTCGAGGTCCGGGGTGATGCCGGTCTTCTGGATCGAGCGGCCCGACGGCGTGAAGTACTTGGCCGTGGTCAGCTTCAGGGCGCCGTCGGCCCCGCCGCGCAGCGGGATCACGGTCTGCACCGAGCCCTTGCCGAAGCTGGTGATGCCGACCAGCTCGGCGCGGTGACGGTCCTGCAGGGCGCCGGCGACGATCTCCGCCGCCGAGGCCGAGCCCTGGTTGATCAGGACGACCATCTTCATGCCGTTCAGCAGGTCGCCCGGACGGGCGTTGTAGCGCTGGATGTTGCGCGGATCGCGGCCGCGCTGGCTGACCACCTCGCCGCCGTCCAGGAACACGTCGGCCACGCCGACCGCCTGGTCCAGCAGACCGCCGGGGTTGTTGCGCAGGTCAAGGATCAGGCCCTTCATCTGCGGGTTCTTGGTCTTCAGCTCGTTGATCGACGCGGTCAGGGCGTCGGTGGCCTTCTCGTTGAAGCCGGGCAGGCGGACATAGCCGTAGTCGCCTTCCATGCGGGCGATGGCGGCCTTGGGCTTGATCACCTCGCGGACCAGCTTGACGTCGAACGGGTCGGTCTTGTCGCGGGCGATGGTCAGGGTGACCGCCTCGCCGGCCGTGCCGCGCATCTGCTTGACCGCCTCGTTGACGGTCAGGCCCAGCACGCTCTGGCCATTGACGGCGGTGATGTAGTCGCCGGCCTGCACGCCGGCGCGGGCGGCGGGCGTGCCGTCCATCGGCGAGATCACCTTCACGACGCCGTCTTCGCTGGTCACTTCCAGGCCGAGGCCCCCGTATTCACCGCGGGTGGTGTCCTGCATGTCCTCGTAGGCGTCGGGCGCCAGATAGCCCGAGTGCGGGTCGAGGCTGGTCAGCATGCCGTCGAGAGCCGCCTCGATCAGCTTCTTGTCGTCGACCTCGGTGACGTACTGGTCCTCGACCGTGCCCAGCACGTCGCCGAAGAGCTCCAGCATCTTGTAGGTCTTGGTCTTGGGGGCGTTGTTCGCCTGGGCGATGGGGCTGACGTAAGCCATGGCCCCAGCGCCGAGGACGAAGGCCGAAACTCCGATGAGCAGATACTTGCGCATTAGGCCCAGAAGGCTCCCTGGCGACGCGCGGCGTCGCAAACCGATTGTAGTCCTACCCAACCACTGTCAGAGGCCGGAGGTATAATTACGGCCAACATTACTGAAAAAGCCGTCTACCGCGACTCCTGTTTGAGCCAACGCTCCGGATCGGCCGGGGCGCCGTTCTCACGGACCTCCAGATAGAGTTCCGGCTCAGAAGATACATGATCCGGCATCTTCCCGATGGGGGCGCCCGCCGCGACAGATTGTCCGGGTGACGCCGTTATCTGGTCCAGGCCGCCCAGCACGACGTGATAGGCGCCCTGGGTGCGCAGGATCAGCACCGCGCCCCAGCCATTCAGCGCGCCGGCGTATTCGACGGTTCCGGCTGTGGGCGCATTCACGCTCGCGCCCTTCTCGGTGCGCAGGGTCAGGCCGGGCGACTTGCCGCCGGCCGGCATCTCCTGGCCAAAGCGTCGGACGACGTCGCCGGCGGCCGGCTGGCGCAGCACCAGCGGGCCGCTGGGCTCGACCCGGCCCAGGCCGTCGGTCAGGGCCCCCAGGGTGCGCAGCTCGTTCTGCTGGGTCAGGGCTTCCTGGGCGAAGGCGCGTTCCAGGCGGGTCTTCTCGATGATCAGCCGCTCGATCTCGCCCTTGCGGTCGGCGACCACGCTCTCGGCGGTGAACAGCTCGGCCGAGGCGGCGGCGGCCTCGCGGCGCAGGGTCCCGACGGCCACGGCCTGGCGGCCATAGGCCTCGGCGCGGCGTTGCAGCTCCGGGGTCATGGCGCGGATCAGGATGGCGGCCCGCACGGCGTCACGGGCGTCGCCCGGCGCCACCAGCAGGGCCGGCGGCGGATCGCGGCGGAACAGCTGCAAGGCCGACAGCAGCAGCGACAGCCGCTGCCGGTTGGCGCCCAGATTGGCCAGGATGGCGTTCTCGCGGGCATTCAGCGATTCCAACCGGGCCCGCTTGGCGTCGACATCGCCGCCGGCGGCGATACGGGCGTGGTCCAGGCGGTCCAGCTCGGTCCGCAGGTCCTGGATTTCGCGGCGGGTGTCGATGGCCGTCTGGCGGTCCTTGGCCCGCTGCTCTTCGACGGCGCGATCGGCGCGTTGCCAGCCGACCACGGCCGTCGGGACGGCGAGGACCAGGGCGCAAACGGCGATGACGAGTCGCGAGCGGGACATCCCCTGATCTTTACCGCTAATCGCGGTGATAGGGCGAGCCCGACAGGATGGTGGCGGCGCGATAGACCTGCTCGGCCAGCATCGCCCTAGCCATGGCGTGCGGCCAGGTCTGGACGCCGAAGGCCATGGTCTCGTTGGCCGAGGACAGGATCGAGGCGTCCAGGCCGTCGGCCCCGCCGATCAGGAAGACGACGCGCCGGTTGCCGTCATCGCGCAGCCGGGCCAGGTGGTCGGCGAAGGCGCGGCTCTTCCAGGCCTTGCCGTGCTCGTCGCAGGCGATGACATAGGCGCCCTCCAGGTGCGGGCGCAGCACCTCGGCCTCGGCGGCCTTGCCGGGCTTCCTGGCCTCGACCTCGAGGATCTCGACCGGGCCCAGGGCCAGGGCGCGGCCCGACGCGGTGGCGCGGGACGCATAGTCCACGGCCAGCTGCGCCTCGACCATGCGGCCGAGCTTCCCGACGGTGAGGATGGTGATTTTCATGGGAAAGGTGCGTTGAGATCCTCGTCCTTCGACAAGCTCAGGATGAGGATCTCAAATGCGCTCTCAGTAGACCTCATCCTGAGCTTGTCGAAGGACGAGGTCGCTAGATCGATCAGTTCGCCGCGGTGCGGTGCGGGGCGTCGACCGCCCAGATCTTCTCGATGTTGTAGAAGCTGCGCACTTCGGGGCGGAACAGGTGGACGACGACGTCACCGGCGTCGATCAGCACCCAGTCGCAGTGCGGCAGGCCTTCGACCCGCGCCTTGCCGTAGCCGTTTTCCTTCAGCGTGCGCAGCAGGTGGTCGGCCAGAGCGCCGACGTGACGGTGCGAACGGCCCGACGCCACGATCAGGCTGTCGGCGACCGAGCTCTTGTCCGCCAGGTCGATGTGGACGATCTCCTGGGCCTTGTCGTCGTCGAGACGTTCCAGGATCAGGCGCTCCAGCGCCTTCAGATCGAGGGGCAGACTCAGGCCCGGGGATTCAGTCGAGGACTCGGCGCCGGCCGGGCCTTCATGCGCATTAAGCGCGGGGTCGCTACGCAGCGGATTGCTCCTTATGGGGTCGCTGTGGATAGCCCTCATAGCACGGAATTGAGCCGGAAGTGAGGGGTTGATGGCCGAACGCTGATTCGCCAGCGGTCCTGAGGCCTTCGCGCAACGCCTGGAAGCGGGGCCGTCAGCCCTGCTTCACGCCTTTTTGCCGCGCGCGCATGGCCGTCGAGGAGGCGAAATTCAGCGGTCCCGTCAGGTAGACCCAGGCCGGCGACTTGGCGTCAGGAAGCTTGGCGGCGGCGCTGGCGGGCCAGCGGGCGAAAGCGAAACGGCGGGCGGCCGGCGCGGTGCGGGCCTTCAGCGCGATCCACGGGCGGGAGATCACCGCCACCGGCACCTCGCGCATGATCTGGGTCCAGCCGCGCCACCGGTGGAAGGTGGCCAGGCTGTCGGCGCCCATCACCCAGACGAACTTCACGCCGGGATAGCGGGCCCTCAAGACCCGCAGGGTGTCGATCGTGTAGCGCGAGCCCAGGCGGGTCTCGGCGTCGGAGACGATCATCCCCGAGCCGCGCGCCCAACGGCGGGCGTTGGCCATCCGCTCGGCCACGGGACGGGTCTCGTGCGACGACTTCAGCGGGTTCTGCGGCGAGACCAGCCAGATGACACGGTCCAGCTCCAGGCGGCGCATGGCCGTCTCGGCCACGTGGGCATGGCCCTCGTGCGCCGGGTTGAAGCTGCCGCCGAACAGGCCCACGCGCATCCCCGGTTCCAGGTGGAACCCGAGACGCTGCGCGTTGGGCCGGCCGGCCTCAGGGACGAGTCTGGCCGGTCCCGCGAACCACATATTTGAACGTCGTCAGTTGCTCGGCCCCAACCGGGCCGCGGGCATGAAGCTTGTCGGTGGCGATGCCGATCTCGGCCCCGAAGCCGAATTCGCCGCCGTCGGCGAACTGGGTCGAGGCGTTGACCAGCACGATGGCGCTGTCGACCTCGGCCACGAAGGCGTCGGCGGCCGAGGCGTCCTCGGTGACGATCGCGTCGGTGTGGCCCGAGCCATAGGCGCCGATATGCCTGGCCGCGCCGGCCACGCCGTCGACCACGGCCACGGCCAGGATCGGGGCCAGGTATTCGGTGGTCCAGTCCTCGGTCGTCGCCTTCTTCATCGTCGGCTCGATGGCGCGAGCGGCGGCGTCGCCGCGCAGCTCGCAGCCGGCCCGGATCAGGGCGTCGGCGATCGGCGGGAGCAAGCGTTCGGCGGCGGCTCTGTCGACCAGCAGGGTCTCGGCCGAACCGCAGACCGACACCCGGCGCAGCTTGGCGTTGACGACGATGTCGACGGCCTTCTTCACGTCGGCGGCCGCGTGGACGAAGACGTGGTTGAGGCCTTCCAGGTGGCCCAGCACCGGGGCGCGGGCCTCGGCCTGGACGCGGGCCACCAGGCTCTTGCCGCCGCGCGGGATGATCAGGTCGATGGCCTTGTCGAGACCCTGGAGGATGGCGCCGACGGCGGCGCGGTCGGTGGTCTTGACGATCTGGACGGCGGCGGCGGGAAGGCCCGCGGCCTTCAATCCGCGTTCAATCGACGCGTGGATGGCCAGGTTGGAGTGGATGCACTCCGACCCGCCGCGCAGGATCACCGCATTGCCCGAGCGCACGCACAGCGCCGCCGCGTCGGCGGTCACGTTCGGGCGGCTCTCATAGATCATGGCTATGACGCCGATCGGGGTGCGCACGCGGCTGATGTCCAGGCCGTTGGGCCGGGTCCAGCGCGAGGTGGCCACGCCGATCGGATCGGGAATCGCCGCGACGGCCTCGACGCCGGCGGCGACGCCTTCCAGCCGCGCCTCGTCCAGCAGCAGCCGCTCCTGCATCGGGGCGGTCAGGCCGTTGGCGCCGGCGCGGGCCAGGTCCTTGGCGTTGGCGGCAAGGATGGCGGCGGCGTCTTCACGGATCGCGGCGGCCATGGCCTGGATGGCGGCGGTGCGCTGCTCTGGCGTGGCGAGACGAAGCGCATGCGCGCCCTCGCGGGCCGTCCGGCCCATCCCCGCCATGATCGCCTGCAAGCTGGCGCCCGCGTCGTCCATCACCCTGGTTCCCTGGTAAGTTATGCTCAGGTTGAGGCTTACCTAGGCGCTTTCAGGGCAGGATGAAACTGGGTTCGTCTGAAAACGGATGGAGTTTGTCTGGGTAAGCCTGGCGGTGGCTATGAAGTCTCGGCTTCACACGGTGCGCCGCAACAATCCTCAAGCGTGAATAAAAGAGCCCTGCAGTCTGCGCCGCCGGAGCTCTTCAAGCTGGTCCCAGCTACCGCCGACTAAGTCACCGTAACGACGCCTTCCACGAGAAAGACGTTGCCGAATGCGTCCCAGGTTAAGGGGGCGGCATCTATGGGGGTCACCTGGTTTCGGTCGACCCAGCGCCCTAGGACACGGATGGGATGGAATGAAGGTGGTTCTTGTTTCGACCCCCAGATCACGATGCATCGGGATTGGTCGATTTCCGCGATAAAGGCGCGCGACACGATCCCGTCGTATTCGACCTGGATCACGTCGGCGATCTCCTGATGAAATGTCCGCATGCCGCTTTCGCTAGGAGCCTGCAGCTCGCTCGGAGGAACGTTGCTAGTTGATCCTATGACGCCGCGTCGCTGGCGATCTGCCCGATCGTAAAGCGAAATCTCCGGATGTTGGTCAACCTGGATCGTGACCTTTCGGGCGCCCGTAGCGGCCGCTGCCTCGGTGACCCGGCGAACTCCGGCGACCACGTGTGGATTTTCCAGCGCGCTTTGAGACAACTGGAGGATCAGCTCGTCGGCCCTGACCGTCTGTGGACTGTCGTCCTGAGCCTTCTGACCCCGACGCTTCAGCATTGATAGGATGCCGTATTTTCCAAACAGGAGGGTAAGGAGAAGGCCGACATCGTCCTTGTACTCCTTCAGGAGCTCATGGAGCGTTTTGGCCGTTTCGAACAGGCCCTGTTCAAACTGTGGCTCTCTGAGTACTAGCTGTGTGGACAGATCGAAAAGCAGAGGGATTTCTAAGCACGCTTGGCGCGGCGTCGCTTCGATCTTGAAGTCACCTGCAATCTCGGCCGTTGCGCCAAGGGCGGAAGGGACCAGTCCCAGCAGCGTCTTCGTCCGAGCTTCGACCTCGGCGAGTTGACTGAGAGCTATCGGCGGCGCCGCCTCCGTATCACCGAAAAAGCGTAAGATACCGGTGTGTCGCGCCATTGTTCGCCCTCTGCTGCGAGGCTCGAACGCTGCCCTTCAGCTTCGCCATTGTCGAGAGGGTCGTCAAAGCACCTTCAACGGCTATTCGAAGGGCTTTCAAATAACTGAATTGGAGAAACCCCGGCCGGCGCGGACGCTGTGGCGATCGCCGGCCGGAGCTGAGCTCGTCCCTATTCCGCGTCCCAGGCGTATTTCTTGTCCAGCTAGTCGCCCGGCCGGACGCGCCAGGGCGTCGCCGATCTCGACTAATTCGGCATCATCGGCGACCCTGTCGCGTCTGGTTCGGGCGCCGGCGAAGGCGGCGTTCGGGCGTAGCGGCCGGGAGACACGCCGGTATGGCGCGAGAACGCCATGCTGAAGGCGCCGGCCGAGCCATAGCCGACGCGCTGGGCGATCTGGGCCAGGGACAGGTCCCCGCCGCGCAGCAGGTCCTTGGCCAGGGCCATGCGCCACGTGAGCAGGTAGTCCATCGGCGTGACGCCGACGGCGCGCTTGAACCGATCGAAGAAGACTGAACGCGACAGGGCCGTGCGCCGGGCCAGCTCGACGACCGACCACGGCCGGGCTGGATCCTGGTGCATCAGGCGCAGGGCGATGGCCAGCCGGTCGTCGGCGAGGCCGCGCACCAGGCCTGTCGCGGGGCCGGCCGCGCTGGTCGAGCGCAGGGCCTCGATCAGCAGCACCTCCAGCAGGCGCTGGACGACCAGGTCCCGCGCCGGACGCCGGGTGCGGGCCTCGTCGCCGACCAACTGCACCAGCATCGCCAGCCGCGCCTCACCCCGGATCAGGATCAGCTTGGGCAGAAGCGACACCAGGAGGGCCGCGTCGGGCGAGCCGAACTCGCAATAGCCGATCAGCATCCGCACGGTCGGCGGGCCGTCCCCGATCTTGAACGTCCCGTCGGGCTGGATCTCGGGCCAGGCGTCATGCGCGCCGGCCGGCGGCGGTTCCAGGCTGGTGGTGGTGTGGTGATAGGTGGCCGGGATCAGCACGAAGTCGCCGGCCTGCAGCAGGATGGGCGCCTCGCCGTCCAGTGTCAGCTCGCAGCTGCCCTCCAGCACGACGCGGTAGGAGGGGCGGCCGGTGTCCTCGCGGCGCACCCGCCAGCGGCCGGCGGCCCCGACCACCTTGGCGAACGGCGCGCCGGGTTTCAGCAGGGTCACCACCTCGGCCAAGGGGTCGATGGCGAGCGGGTCGGTCACATCCGGACTTTCGCTGATGTTATGTGGACTTTCGATCGTAGCGGGTCCGGATGCGGACGCCTAGCTACCGGTCATCGCAAACGACAGGCAGGAGCCTTCCCATGCAAACCGTCCTCATCACCGGCTGCTCGTCCGGCTTCGGCCTGGAGATCGCCCGCGACTTTCTGGAGCGCGGCTGGAACGTCGTGGCCACCATGCGCACGCCGCGCGCCGACCTGCTGCCGGCCTCCGATCGCCTGAAGGTGCTGGCGCTGGACGTCACCGACGCCGACAGCATCCGCCAAGCCGTCGAGGCGGCTGGTCCGATCGACGTGCTGGTCAACAACGCCGGCATCGGCCTGCTGAACGCCTTGGAAGGCGTGTCGATGGAGGACGCCCGCTCGGTGTTCGAGACCAACACCCTGGGCGTCATCGCCATGACCCAGGCGGTGCTGCCGCAGTTCCGCGCCCGTCGCGCTGGCGTGATCGTCAACGTCTCGTCCAGCGTCACCCAGAAGCCGCTGCACCTGCTGTCGGTCTATACGGGCAGCAAGGCGGCGGTGAACGCCTTCTCGACCTCGCTGGCTTTGGAGCTGGAGCCGTTCGGCATCCGGGTGCGGGTCGTGCTGCCAGGCCGAGCGCCGGAAACCGCCTTCGGCGAGAACGCCCGCTCGCGCCTCCCGAACGGCTTCCACGAGGCCTATGCCGAGCTGGCCCAGAGCGTCTTCGCCGGCTGGGCGCAGTCGACCGAGGTCACCCACTCGCGCGACGTGGCCGAGGCGGTGTGGCGGGCGGCGACCGATCCCGCCTGCCCGATCATCACCCCGGCCGGCGAGGACGCCGTGGCGATCGCCGGCCGGAGCTGAGGTCGTCCTATTCCGCGTCCCAGGCGTACTTCTTGTCCAGCCAGTCGCCCAGGCGGCCGTCCGGACGCGCCAGGGCGTGGATCTGGGCCATCTCGTCGGCCGACAGCTCGAAGTCGAGGATGTCGAAGTTCTCCTCGATACGCTCCGGGTTCTTGGTGCGCGGGATGGCGATGATCCCCTGCTGGATGATCCAGCGGAGGGTGACCTGGCCCGGGGTCTTGCCGTGGGCGCGGCCGATCTCGACCAGGGTCGCGTCGTCGGCGACCTTGCCCTGGGCCAGCGGCGACCAGGCGGTGATCGAGGTCCCGAGCGCGTCGGCCTTGGCCTTCAGGGTCTTCAGCGACAGGTAGGGGTGATACTCGACCTGGTCGTTGGCGATCGGGGCGTCCGACAGTTCGGCGGCCTCGGCCAGCAGGGTCGAGGGAAAGTTGGAGAGGCCGATGGCGCGGGTCAGGCCCTTGGCCTGGACCTCGTTCAAGGCCTTCAGGGTCTGCGCCAGCGGCACGTCGGGCTTGGGCCAGTGCAGGAGGAGCAGGTCGACATGGTCGACGCCCAGCTTCTCCAGGCTCTTCTCGGCCGAGCGCTGCAGGTCGCCGTCGTGGAACTGGTCGATCCAGACCTTGGTGGTCAGGAAGATCTCGTCGCGCTTGACGGCGCTGTTCTTGATGGCGGCGCCGACGTCGCGCTCGTTGCCGTAGATCTGGGCGGTGTCGATGTGGCGGTAGCCGACCTCCAGCGCCTTCTCGACCAGCGGGACGGCCGTGCCGTTCTCCAGCTGCCAGGTGCCGAAACCGAGGGCGGGCATCAGGACGTCGCCCGAGCGGATGGCGGGAACGAGCTTGGACATGGGGACTCCGGAAATAGCGATCAGGCGGATATGGGGGTGGGCCTAGCCAGCGCCACCTTGGTGCGAACGCGTAAGAGCCACACGAAGACCACGGCGACCACGGCAAAGGCCAGGCTCATCTCGACCATGGTCAGGATCACGGCGGGATAGCCGCGCTTGGCGACGTTCATGAACGGGTACGGATAGAAGCCTGACAGCGCGCCGTGGACCAGGGTCCAGGCGCCGAACAGGGCCGGGAAGGCCATGGCCTTGGCCGCCGCGATCCACCGCGCCGGGCCCTGGCCGCCGCGCAGGGCGACGTCGGCCAGATAGGCCAGCGGCGTGACCGTGTGCAGGATGGCGTTGGAGACATAGCGCAGGCCTTGCGGGTTCCACTGCCAGGCCAGCAGGGTGTGGTAGACCACGGCGGTGATGGTCAGATAGGTGGCGATCGAGGCGCGCGGGCCGCTCTGCTCGGCCCAGATGGCGAACCGGCTGGCGGGCGCGACCAGCGGCGCGGTGAGCGCGGCGGCCGCCAGCATGTTCGACAGGATCGTGAAGTAGCTGAAGAACTCGACCGACTTCACGGCGGCCGAGACCAGGGTCTCGTCGTAGACCATCAGGCCGTATTGCAGGGCGGGGCCCAGGCAGGCGAGGGCGGCGATCAGGATGCGCCAAGCTTTCATGCGTGTGTCTCGTCCCAGGCTTTCAGGATCTTCTTCGGCGCGGTCGCGCGCCACTGACGAGTGACGAGCCGCTCGACCGTGCCGGGGTGGGCGTGGGGCAGGCGGACCAGGACGTAGGGATAGTTCCGGAAGTGATCGGTGAAGTGGAAGACGTCCGGCTCGGCCTCGATCAGCATCTCGCGCTCGTCGAACGGCACGGCCGGGCAGACCAGGCTCTCGCCGTCCTCGAACAGGCGGGTCAGGAACTTGCCGTGCGCCTTCAGGCAGGGCCGGCCGTAGGCGGTCCCGTCCTCGACGCCGGGCAGGCGAAAGGCGAAGCTTCTCACGTCTTCGTAAGTCATGGGCAACCTCCCGTAAGCACGACTATATGTTGGCTATGGACGCTGAGAACACCCTGAAGACGCCGGTTCTCGTGCTGGGCGCGACCAGCCTGATCGGCGGCCACCTGCTGGCCCTGCTCAAGGCCGAGGACCTAGACCCGACGGCGTTCAGTCGCCGGCCGCCGACCGAGGAGACCTGCTGGATCGGCGGCGACCTGAAGGACGCCGACCTTGACGAGCGCCTGCCGGTGGCCGCGACCGTGTTCTCGCTGTCGCCGATCTGGCTGCTGCCGTCGGTGCTGCCGAGCTTGAAGGCCCGGGGCATGGAGCGGCTGATCGCCTTCTCCTCGACCAGCCGCTTCACCAAGACCGACTCCCCGGACGCCGGCGAGCGGGCCGTGGCGCTGGAGCTGGCGACCGCCGAGGACGCCGTCGAGCGCTGGTGCGCCGAGCACGGCGTCGCTTGGACCATCCTGCGGCCGACCCTGATCTATGACGAGGGCCACGACGAGAACGTCAGCCGCATCGCCCGCCTGATCCGCCGCTTCCACGTCATGCCGCTGTCGGGCGCTGGCGAGGGCCTGCGCCAGCCGGTCCATGCCGCCGATCTCGCCGCCGGGGCGCTGGCGGCGGCTCATGCGCCGGCCACCCGCAATCAGGCCTACGACCTGGTCGGCGGCGAGACCGTGACCTACCGGGTCATGGTCGACCGGGTGTTCGAGGGGCTAGGCAAGGCTCCGCGCAGCCTGGCGATGCCGACCTGGCTGTTTGGCCTGATCATGCGCCTGGCCAAGCCGTTCTATCCCGGCGCGACCGTGGCCATGGGCGCGCGAATGGGCCAGGACCTGACCTTCGACAGCTCGGCGGCGATGCGCGACTTCGGGTGGAAGCCGCGGGCGTTCAGGCCAAACTTCCAACGCACCTAATTCTGGTCATCCCGGCCGCAGCGCAGCGGAGAGCCGGGACCCAGGGGCAACCGCACTGGGCTTGGCGCCTGGGTCCCGGACAAGCCCTGCGGACTTTCCGGGATGACACGGGGGGGCGGCTTCTAGTCCGCGTCGGCCAACACCATGGCGAACGGCACCAGGCCGCCGTCGCGCTCGGCATAGCCGCTGACCAGCTTGCGGTCGGGCGCCAGGACGCCCAGGTCGATCTCCTCGGTCGGGAACACCACGATGCGGCGGTCGCCGATGCAGATCACCAGCTCGTAGCCGTCCAGGGCCCGGCGCGACATGTTCTTGATGTAGGAATAGTACGGCTCGCGTCGCCAACTGGCCGGCTTGCCGGCGTCGACCACCACGTTCAGGCGCTTGCCGTCGCGGTCGGTGTACATCACGAAGCCGGCCTTGTCGGGCCGCCAGGCGTCGCCCAGCTTCTCGGACGTGATCCACAGGCACATGAAGCCCCGACAGGCCGTGGGGCGCAGTTCGTAGTTCCCGCAGCCGCCGCCCTTCCGGAAGTGGGAGCACCAGACGCCGTCGGCCTTGTCCAGGGCCTCGATGGCCAGCACCTTGCAGCACAGGCCGCACGACCCGCAGGTCTTGCCGGGCGCGGCCTGGGCGTAGAGCGCTGTCTCGGTCATGCGGCGAAGGTCCGGACCAGGCCAAGGTCGATGTCGCGATCGGGCAGGATTTCATAGCCGCGCTGGCCGACCAGCACGTTCAGGGTCAGGCCGTCGGCGGCGCCCCGCGCGGCCCAGGCTCGCAGGGTGGCGTGGTAGGGCGCCTTGCGCCAGGCCTCGGGGCTGGCCGGATCGACCTCGACCACCATCCGCCGGCCCTGGTCTTCACGGTGCAGGATGAAGCGCGCCCGGTCGGGCCGCCAGTCTTCGCCCAGGCCTTCGCTCTTCAGCCAGTAGCAGGCGAAGTCGGCGCAGGCGGTCGGGCGCTCGATGTAGATCGCGCAGCCCGCGCCCTTCTTGAAATGGTCGCACCAGGCGTGCGGCGGCTTCTGCAAAGCCTCCACGCCCATCAGCTTGCAGCACATGCCACAGCCGCCGCAGCTCCTGTCGCCCATCCGCCCCGTCCGAATTGGCTCAATCGTCAGGAGGCGGAGGTTGCCGACGGTGTGTGACGGTTTGATGGGGTCCTATTCGACCCCCGTCGCGCTCCAGACGCCCAGCTCGTTGCCCGACGGGTCGGTGAAGTGGAAGCGGCGGCCGCCGGGGAAGCTGAAGATCGGGGCGGTGATGACGCCGCCGGCCTTGGTCACCTTGTCCAGCATGGCTTCCAGGTCATTGGCGTAGAGGATGACCAGCGGGCGGTCGGTCGCGCCCTCCTGCGGCTTGGTGAAACCGCCGTCCGCGCCCTGGCCTTCGAAGGCGACGTAGTCGGGACCGTAATCGACGAAGCTCCAGCCGAAGGCGGCCGAATAGAAGCTCTTGGTCGCCGGCAGGTCGCCGCCCGGCCACTCGATGTAGTCGATCTTGCCGTCCTCGCGCATGGCGGTCTCCGATAACTATGTTCTGCAAATGTTCTAGTTGGCGCTCACGGCAGAGTCCAGACGCTCGTGCGCTTGACGGCGAAATCCTCGAGCTCGCGGGTGGTCTCGACCTGGTATTCGGCCAGCTTCACCAGGTCGTCCTTGCGGAAATAGGTGCGGCCCGGATCGCCGATGAACACGCTGGCGCCGGCGGCCCGACCCTGCCGCAGCCAGTCCATCACCGCCTCGGCCATGGGCTTCTCGTAGCAGATGTCGCCGGCCAGCAGGACGTCGGCGCTGGGCGGCGGGGCGTCCAGCAGGTTGATGTCGGTGAAGGCGACCTCAACGCCGTTGGCCTCGGCGTTCAGGCCGACGGCGGCCTCGCAGAACACGTCGATGTCGGCCGCCAGTACGCTGGCCGCGCCGGCCTTCATGGCCGCGATGGCGACGATGCCCGAGCCGGTGGCGAAGTCGATCACCCGCTTGCCGGCGACGGTCTGCGGGTTGTCGAGGATGTAGCGCGCCAGGGCCTGGCCGCCGGCCCAGGCGAAGGCCCAGAACGGCGGCGGCAGGCCGATGGCCTCCAGCGCTTCCTCGGTCAGTTTCCAGATCGGCGTGATCTCGTCTGCCAGATGCAGCGACAGTTCCGGCGCGTGCGGCGTCGGCTGGAAGCGCGTGTTGTCGCGGATGAAGGCCCGGCGGCCTTCGAGGGTCTGGACGATCATGGCCGCCTTAGACCACGCGGCTCGTCAGGCGGCGACCGGTTTGCTCGACGCGGCCTTCAGCACGGTCAGATAGCCCGGCGCGGTCAGCATGCCGGACGTCAGGCCCTTCTGCTCCAGCAGCCGGTGGGCCATCGGCAGGTTCCAGCACGGGGTGTGCATGAACATGTGGTGCTCGGCGTGGAAATTGACGTGGTAGGGCGCGATCAGGGCGCGCTCGATCCAGTTGGCGTTCGTCGTGCGGGCGTGGCGGAACGGGTCGGGCTCGTCGCGGGCGACCAGGGCGTGCTCGGCGATGTTGCGCAGGCGGGTGACCAGCGGGAACCAGGTCGCCATCGGCACGATCCACAGCGCCAGCCAAGCCCACCACAGGCCCAGCGCCGACAGCACGACCAGGATGCCCAGGTTCCACAGCAGGAACGGCTTCTGCCGCGCGATTTCGCCGACGAAGATCGCGCCTTTCGGCTGCCCAATGGACTTCGAGCCCTTCATCTTGCCCAGCAGCGGCCCGAAGCGCTGCTTGAAGAAGGTCTGCCCGGTCAGGTCTCGGATGATCTTCCGTCGCAGCGAAGCCCGCGTGGTCGGGAACGGCGCCGACAGGACCAGGTCCGGGTCCTCGGCCTGCTGGGCGTATTTGTGGTGGGTCAGGTGATAGGGCCGATAGCTGGCCAGCGACGCGCCCGTCGGGGCGGCGCACAGCCATTCGCCGATCCAGTCATTGACCTTGAGGTTCGGATGCAAGCCCCCGTGCGCGGCCTCGTGCATCAGGATCGCCAGGCCCAGCTGCCGCGCGCCGATTAGCATAACAGCGAGGAGATAGGTCAGCGGGTTCGGGAAGACGACGAACAGCGCCCCGGCGGCGATGATCACCGCCCAGGCGTGGGCCACCATCGCAATGCCGCGCCAGGACGAGCGGGCGGAAATCTTCGTCCACTCGTCGGGCGTGAACAGGTCCTGCGGTTTGACGCGGGGGGCTACGGCCATGGAACGATCATCGCACATTCAGCTTAGGGCTGACAGGATGACCCGACGTCACATTTGGAGGCCGCCCATGCGCCGACTGATCCCCGCTCTCGTTCTGACCGCCGTCTGCGCCGCTGCCGCGATGCCGGCCGCCGCCGCCAGCTTCGACTGCCGCAAGGCCCGGAGCTCGGACGAGAAGGCGATCTGCGCCAACCGGGACCTCAACGACCAGGATGTGCGGATGGACCAGCTGTACGGCATCACCCGTCACCTGGTGCCGATGGGCGGTCGCGGCGCGATCATGGATGACCAGCGCGCATGGCTACAGGCGCGTAAGAACTGCGGTGGCAACCAAGCGTGCCTGACGCGCAGCTACGACAATCGCATCCGCCAGTTGAACACGGTGATGGACCGCGTCTACAGCCAGGGTCCGTTCTAGAAGCGCACGCCCGGCTTCCACAGCCCCGCCACCAGCCCCGCGAAGACGATCAGTCCGGCGATGGCGTTGGACTTGAAGAGCTTCAGCGCGCCGGGGCCGTCGTCGATGCGGACGGCGGCCGCCTGGCGCGACAGGTGCAGGGCGAAGAACGCCGCCAGCGGCAGGAACAGCGGCCCGATATTGCCGACCCAGCCGGCCGCGACCACGCAGGCGAAGCTGGCCAGATAGAACCCCGCCACGCCGATCTGGACGTGGTCGCCCAGGCGGCGGGTCGAGGACTTGATGCCGGCCAGGGCGTCGTCCTCGATGTCCTGGATCGCGTAGATCGTGTCGTAGCCCAGGGTCCAGAAAATCCCCGCCGCGTAGAGCAGGGCGGCCGACCACGACAGGTGACCCGTGGCGGCGGCGTAGCCCAGCAGGGCGCCCCAGTTGAAGGTCAGGCCCAGCCACGCCTGCGGCCACCAGGTGATCCGCTTCATGAACGGATAGCCGGCCACCAGGCCCAGCGACAGCACGCCCAGCCCGATCGCCATCCAGCCCAGGCACAGCAGGATCAGCAGGCTGACCAGGCTGCAGACGACCAGGAACAGCCAGGCCTGCTTGACGGTGATCAGCCCGGCCGGGATCGGGCGCATGGCGGTGCGCGCGACCTGGGCGTCGAAGTCGCGGTCGACGATGTCGTTGAACGCGCAGCCGGCCGCCCGCATCAGGGCCGCGCCGACGAACACCGCCAGCAGCAGCAGCGGATTGGGCCAGCGGCCCTGCTCGGCGGCGGCGAGAGCTATGCCTTGCCAGCCGGGCAGCATCAGCAGCCAGATCCCCGCCGGCCGGTCGAACCGGCCCAGCTTCAGCCATGGCCGCAGGCGCTCGGGCGCATGGCGGTCGACCCAGTTGGTGGCGACGGCGTCGGGGAGGATGGTCGTGGCGGTCATGCGGCGAGGCTTAACCCGCGAGGCGAAAGGCGTCCTATAGGGAAGATCGATCCTGTCGAGAAAAACGATCAATTGGATTTGTGGGGCCTGAGCAGTCAAGGTCTTCCTGCAAGCCATTCGCAGGAGCGACCGTCATGACCACCGCCGCCATTCGTCTCTCCGGCTGGAGCCTGCTGATCGCCGGCGTCGGGGCCGGGATCGTCCTGCCGCACCCGGTGACCACCCGTCTGTGGACCGCCGCCGGCAAGCTGTTCGCCCTGTCCGGCGACCACGGCATGGTCGCGCGCCTGACCTCGGCCACCAAGTTCGGGCCGAAGATCCGGCGGGGGCTGAACACCCGTCCGCCGCGTCGTGTCGGCGGGGTGGCGGAAGCCTTCTAGAAACGCCAATGGGGCCTTTGCGACCCGCTCGCAGGCGCGCTAGCGTCGCCGCATGAGTTCAGAACCCGTCCGCAAGCCGCGCCGCAAGCTGACCCGCTTCGAGCGCTGGGCGCTGGACGGGCTGGGCGGCGCGCTGCTGGCGACCGGGGCGGTGGGCATCGTCACGCCGGGGATGCCGACCACGGTGTTCTGGATCGGCGCTGTGCTGTGCTTCCTGAAGACCCGCCCCCACGCCGTGAGGCCGATGCTGCGCGTGCCGGTGGTCGGGCCGGCGATCCGCTGGTTCCTGCGCTGGCGGCCGTTCGGCGGCGGGCGCAAGCGGCGCCAAGGGGGCTCGAAGCGGGGCTGACGCGAGGGCCGAAAATCCCTATCTACCCGTCGCCATGACCGACGCTTTCGAGGATGAAGACGAGATCGGCGCCCGCAAGCGCGCGCTGTCGAACCGCCAGGTGCTGGGCTTCGTGGCCCGGTTCTGGAAGCGGCGGCCGGTGCTGTTCGGCTTCGGGGTCGGCCTGACCCTGGTGGCGATCGCCTTCGACCTGGCCTTGCCCTACGCCTCGGGCCACCTCGTGGACACCGTCACCAGCAAGCCGCGCGGCGATGTCGGCGCCTGGCAGGCGCTGGCGATGTTCATCGGCGTCTATCTGGCCTTCTCGGTGATCCGCAACATCGCCCACCGGTTCTGGATCCCGCTGGCGGCCCGGAACATGGAGGAGATGACCAACGAGGGTTTCGCGAAAGTGCAGGCCTTCTCGTCGGACTGGCACGCCGACAGCTTCGCCGGCGCGACGGTGCGCAAGCTGACCCGGGCCATGTGGGGCTATGACAGCGTCACCGACGCGGTGACCATCTGGCTGGGGCCGGGGATCATCGTGCTGGTCGGGCTGTCCATCGCCATGCTGTTGCGTCAGCCCCTGGCCGGCGCGGTGTCGCTGGTCGTGGTGGTGGCCTATCTGTCGGTGAACCTGTGGGTCACCGAGCGCTACGTCCGTCCCAGCAACCTGCGCTCCAACGCCCTGGACTCGCAGATCGGCGGGGCCTTGGCCGATGCGGTGACCTCGAACCCGACCGTGAAAAGCTTCGGCGCCGAGCAGCGCGAGGCCGCGCGGCTGGCGCAGGTCACCGCCGCCTGGCGCGACGCGGTCATGGTCACCTGGAACCGCTTCACCGACGTGTGGCTGGGCCAGAACCTGCTGCTCGTCCTGCTGCAAGCGGGCCTGACCGGCTCGATGGTCTGGGGCTGGGCACAGGGCACGGCCACGCCTGGCGACGTCGCCTTCGCCATCACCGCCTTCATGCTGATGAGCGGCTACCTGCGGAACCTGGGCGAGAACATCCGCATGCTGCAGAAGGGCATCGACGACACCGAGGACGTCGCGGCCTGGACCACCCTGGCCCCGCAGATCGCCGACGCGCCCGGCGCGCCGGACTTCCAGCCCAATACCGAGAAGGGGCGCGCGGGTTCGATCGAGTTCAAGGACGTGACCTTCCGCTACAAGGCGGCCGGCGCGCCGCTTTACGACCACTTCTCGCTGAAGATCTCGCCCGGCGAGCGGGTGGCGCTGGTCGGGCCGACGGGCTCGGGCAAATCGACCTTCGTCAAGCTGGTCCAGCGGCTGCACGACCTGCAGGACGGGGCGATCGTCATCGACGGCCAGGACGTCTCGGAGGTCACCCAGGCGTCCCTGCGCCGCGCCATCGCGGTGGTGCCGCAGGACCCGGCCCTGTTCCACCGCTCGCTCTATGAGAACATCGCCTACGGCAAGCCCGGCGCGACCCGCGAGGAGGTCGAGGCGGCGGCCAGGAAGGCGCGCGCCCACGACTTCATCCTGCGCCTGCCCAAGGGCTACGACACCCTGGTCGGCGAGCGGGGCATCAAGCTGTCGGGCGGCGAACGCCAGCGCGTGGCCATCGCCCGCGCCTTCCTGACCGACGCACCGATCCTGGTGCTGGACGAAGCGACCTCGTCGCTGGACGTCGAGACCGAAGGCCAGGTCCAGGAAGCCGCCGAGGCGCTGATGGAGGGGCGGACCACGATCGTCATCGCCCACCGTCTGTCGACCGTGCGCGGCGCCGACCGCATCCTGGTGTTCCAGAAGGGTCGTGTCGTCGAGGAAGGCCGCCATGCCGAGCTGACCGCGGCCGGCGGGGTCTATGCCCGGCTGAACGCGATCAGCGCGGGCGTGGTCTAGGGCTACTTCTTGTCCAGGGTGACGATCCCGGCCGTCAACGGCGGCGCCGTGGTGGTGCAGTCGCCATCCGAGGGGCGCATCAGCAAGCGTTGATCGCCGACCATCAAGTCCTGGCGCGGGGTAGGCGCGTCCATCCGCACCGAGCCGGATTTCAGCGCAGCGCCGATATCGACGTTTCCGCAGGAAGGGGTCGCCATCGCGATCCTGCGCCAGCGGCCGTCCTTCAGCTTCATCACATCGAACGTCGCGCCCGTGGTCAGCATTACTTCGTCCTGGCCGTCCCCGTCGACGTCCAGCAGAAGGATCGAGCAGTTGGTTTCCGCGAAGGCGCAGACCGAGCCGCTGTCATGTGACGTTGGATTCTGGCTCAGGAAACTCTCAGGCAAGGCCTTGCCGACCGGATAGACCGGCACCTTCGATAGATCCGGACCCGATCGAGCGAAGACTGGAGCCTTGTCCTTGGCGGCGATCGCTTCGCGTGCTCGTCGCGCCACGCCTTTGTGGGCGCTGACCTTCAGCCGCTCCAGCGCATCGCGGCCATAGCGCCCGCTGTCGAAGCGCAGGAACTGGAAGTCGAACTTTTCCGCCGTGACCTTGCCCGCCTCCAGGCGCTTGACCTGGCTGCTCACCGACAGCCGCGCCGGGTCGGCGATCGGGGTGAACAGAGCGATCAGCAGCAGGACCGACACCGCCGCCATGATCAGGTTGGTCGGCTCCAGCGGCTTCATCCACGGGCCCGGCTTAAAGGCGGCGAGCGCGTAGCCGATGGTGAAGCCGATCGCGACGACGAGGTAGGCGCTGGCGAACACCCGATCCGGCGTCAGGCCGTACTGATCCACCCGCAGCCACAGGGCGTAGGCGGCCAGGATGACGATCGGGATCAGCAGCAGACCCGCCGCGCGGGCGGCCAGGCGGGGCACGGCGTGCGGCGGCTCGACGCCATCCTGATAGGCGGCGTTGACCAGGATGATCAGGGCGGCGGCGGCGGCCAGCAGCAGCGCGGTGGCGGCCTTGGTGCCCCACAGCGGGGCCAGGCCCGTGAAGGGCAGGGTGGCCAGGAAGCCGCCGGCGATCACCACCATCAGCGGCGACAGCCAGGCCAGCAGGGTCAGGCCGACGGTGCGGACGCCGCGCACCAGGCCGGCGCGGGCCTCGGTCAGCTGCACGGCGGTGTGGACGGCGACGGCGAACATCAGGCCGGTGGCCGGGAAGGCGAAGGCGGTCTCGCCGATCAGCTTCTGGATCGCCTCGATCCCGATCAGCTTGAACAGCGCCCCGGCCAGGAACAGCAGCAGCCAGAACGCGCCGGTGAAGGCCAGCGACAGGAACAGCCGGATCAGGTTGGTGAAGGCCAGGTCGAAATAGTCGGCATAGGGCGCGACGGGCCTCCGGGCCGCATCGGCCGGCTGGACCAGGTGGTGGGCGATGAACAGCAGGGCCGCCACGGCGATGAAGGTCGGCGGCGACAGCGGCCCCGCGCCCAGGCGGTCGGGCTCGGCCCCGGTCCAGGCGGCGTGGACGGCCAGGATCGCCGCCAGGGCGGCCGCGACGGCGGTCCAGGCGATCAGCGACCCGCGCCGCATGGCCGACAGCGCCGCCAGCGGCAGCAGCGGGACCATCAGGGCGCAGACCAGCAGCGGCGCGTAGAGCATCGGCTGCGTCGCCGGCCAGGCCTTGGACTCGTCGGCCTTCTGCAGCAGGAACAGCGCGATGCCCTGGGCCAGGCCGATGGCCAGGCGCGTCGCGGCCGTCTTGCGGGCCGTCGTGGCGTCGGTCGTGCTCATCGGCGTCTCCCCCAGTCGCGGGTACAGCATCACGCCCGCATGTGGTTGTGAAGCTTCCCCGCTTGGCTTAGCAATTTCACCCTCTTTGGAGGGGTAGTAATGAAACAGCTTATCCGGGCCAGCGTTGCGGCTCTCATTTTCGCGGCGACGCTGAGCGGCGTCCCGGCCCTGGCGCAGGAAAAGGGCCCCAATGGCGGGGGCGAGAAGCCGGCCGCCGAGGCCAAGTCCGACCTGCCGCCGCTGCCGGCCGACAAGTCGGTGCAGCAGTCGGCGACGATCGGCGGCAAGGTCGTCAACTACACCGCGACCGTCGGCGTGCTGCCGGTGCGTGACGAAAAGGGCAAGAAGGTCGCCGAGGTGGTCTACACCTCGTACATCGTCAACGGCCCGCGCGATCCGAACCGTCCGATCACGGTGGCCTTCAACGGCGGCCCCGGCGCGGCCAGCGTCTATCTGAACTTCGCCCTGGGCCCCAAGCGCGTGCAGTTCGGCGCCGAAGGCGACAGCCCCTCGTCCTTCACCAAGCTGGAAGACAATCCGTCCAGCTGGCTGGACTTCACCGACATGGTGTTCATCGACCCGGTCGGCACCGGCTTCTCGCGCTCGCTGGTCAGCGAGGAGGAGACCAAGAAGCGCTTCTATGGCGTGAAGCAGGACATCGACTACCTGTCGCGCATCGTCTTCGACTACCTGGTCAAGACCGAGCGCCTGGCCTCGCCCAAGTACCTGGTCGGCGAAAGCTACGGCGGTTTCCGCGGCCCGCGCCTGGCCTATGAGCTGCAGACGGACCTCGGCGTCGCCGTGAAGGGCGTCGTGCTGGTCTCGCCGCTGCTGTCCAGCGCCGGCCGCGCCAGCCAGGAGGTCTCGCCCCTGCCGGCCATGTGGACCTTGCCGTCCATCGCCGCCGCCAAGCTGGAGCGCGACGGCAAGCTGTCGGCCGACAACATGAAGGCCGTCGAGGACTATACGCGCGGCGAATACATGGTCGACCTGATGAAGGGTTCCGACCCCGCCGCCCTGGAGCGCCTGACGACCAAGGTCTCGGCCATGACCGGCCTGTCGCCGGACTATGTCCGTCGGGCCGGCGGCCGCCTGGAGACCCAGTCGTTCCTGCGTGAGGTGTTCCGTGACAAGGGCCGCCTGGGCAGCCGCTACGACAGCAACGTCACCTCGCTGGACCCCTTCCCCAACGCGCCGGAGCAGGAGGTCAACGACCCGATCCTCGACGCGATCATCGCGCCGACGACCAGCGCCATCGTCGACTTCACCACCCGCATCGTCGGTTGGAAGCCCGAGGCGCGCTACGAAGCGCTTTCGAACAGCGTCAACCGCCTGTGGGATCGCGGTCGCGGCCAGGACACCGAGTCGGTCACCGACCTGCGCAAGGTCGTCTCGGTCGACCCGAAGCTGAAGGTGCTGATCGTGCACGGCTACAACGACCTGTCGTGCCCGTTCTTCGCCTCGCGCCTGATCGTCGACGCCATCCCGGCGACGGCGGGCGGCCGCGTGACGCTGTCCAACTATCCGGGCGGCCACATGTTCTACAGCCGCCCCGACAGCGGCGCCGCGTTCCGCAAGGACGTCATGGCGCTGTACGGCGCGAAATAACAGACCACGATGTCGGCGGGAGGCCGTCCCGGACGTCCTCGGTTCATTCGAGCGAGGAACGACCGATGATGAAGCCTCCCGCCGCGTCCATCGACGACTACCTCTCCAAGCTGCCCGCCGACCAGCGGGTGGCCCTGGAGACCCTCCGAGGCCAGATCCGCGCGGTGGTCCCGCAAGTCGAAGAGGCGATCAGCTACGGCCTGCCGACCTTCAAGCTCAGCGGCAACCTCGTGCACTTCGGCGCGGCAGCCAAACACTGCGCC
The DNA here is from genome assembly GCF_059424195.1 of Caulobacter sp. GW456-12-1-14-TSB4. Lineage (NCBI taxonomy): Bacteria > Pseudomonadati > Pseudomonadota > Alphaproteobacteria > Caulobacterales > Caulobacteraceae > Caulobacter > Caulobacter sp. GW456-12-1-14-TSB4. The sequence goes on along the minus strand of NZ_JBWKZF010000010.1, from coordinate 39,056 downwards.
TTCTATCCGGGCGCAGTGGTCAGCCAGTTCGCCGACCGGCTGGCGGGCTTCGAGACCGCCAAGGGCACGATCCGCTTCCAGCCGGACGCCCCGCTGCCGCCGGACCTGATCCACGACATCGTCTCGCACTGCGTGGCGCGCAACCTGGAGATCGCGGCCGAGAGGGCGAGCCGCCGCAAGCGCTAGCGGGCGAAGCGCTCGCGCATGAAGGCCATGTACCGTTCCTCCGAGGTCTCGCGCCGCGCCTTGATCAAAGGCAGGACGTCGTCGGCCGCCAGGTAGCGCAGCTGGTCACGCCCATCCGTCGTCGCGTCGAAGATGACCTCGGCCACGTCGCGCGTGGTCCGCATGTTGGGCGCCGTGCTCAGGCCCGCGAAGATCTCTCCGGCTTCGGCCAGGAACGGGCCGTAGTCGGCGATGACCTCGCCGCCGGCTTCGGAGGCCATGCGCTTGCTGAAGTCGGTCTCCATCACGCCGCCCGGCTCGACGATCTTCACGGCGACGCCCAGGCCCCTCAGTTCGTACCAGAGGGATTCCGAGAAGCCCTCCAGCGCGAACTTGCTGGCGCTGTAGAGCGACATGGTCGGCAGGGCGAAGGCGCCGGCGCCCGAGCTGATGTTGACGATCGCGCCCGAGCGATTGGCGCGGAAGTGGGGCAGCAGGGCGCGGGTCACGTCCATCACGCCGAAGACATTGACCTCGAACTGTTCCAGCACCTTGTCGCGCGGGGTGGTCTCGAACACGCCGAAGAGGCCAAAGCCGGCGTTGTTGATCAGGGCGTCGATGCGGCCGAAGCGGTTGATCCCGGCGGCGATGGCCGTGTCGATGCTGGCCCGGTCCTGCACGTCCAGGCGCGTGACCAGCACGTTGTCGAGCTTGGCCAGGTCCGCGCCGGCGGCCGGAGTACGCATGGTGGCGACGACGTTCCAGCCGCGTTCGGCGAACAGCCGGGTGAGCGCGGCGCCGAAGCCGGTCGAGCAGCCGGTGATCAGGACGGTCTTGGTGGTCATGGGAGTGTCTCCTGGGTTGATGACCAGGATTTAGGCCGCGGCGGATGTTGCGATAATCCGCTATGATTGGCATGAAGTAATGAGCATGAGCTCATCAATACCGTCGCTACATGATCTGACCCTGCTGAAGGCCGTGGCTGAGCGGCGCAGCTTCCGCGCGGCGGCGGACGATCTGGGCGTCTCGCCCTCGGCGCTCAGTCACGCCATCGCCGGGCTGGAGCGCCGGCTGGGCGTGCGGCTCTTCAACCGCACCACCCGCAGCGTCGCGTTGACCGAGGCGGGCGAGCAGTTCCTGGCCAGGGTCGGTCCGGCCCTGCGCGAGATCGCCCAGGCGGTCGAGGGCGTGAACCGTTTCCGGGATACGCCCGCGGGGCTGCTGCGGATCAACGCCTCGGCGGACGGCGCCGAGCGGATCATGCCCATCGTCCTGGACTTCATGGCCGCCTATCCGGACATGCGGGTGGACCTGGTCACCGAGGGGCGGCTGGTCGATATCGTGGCCGACGGCTTCGACGCGGGCCTGCGCCTGGCCGAGGCGGTTCCCCAGGACATGGTCGCCCTGCCGTTGGGCGAAGAGGAACAGTTCCTGGTCGTCGCCAGTCCGGACTATTGGAGCCGGCATGGCGCGCCCCAGGCGCCCGCCGATCTGTTGCGCCACGACTGCGCCCGGGTGCGACTGCCCAGCGGCGCGCTATGGACCTGGGAGTTCGAGCGGCATGGCGAGGTCTCCCGCCTGGATCCGCCGGGGCGGTTGAGCGTCGGGACCCCGGTCCTGGCCGTGCGGGCGGCCCTGGCCGGCGCCAGCGTGGCCTATGTCGTGCGCCGGGAGGTGGAGGCGGATCTCGCCGCCGGGCGGCTGGTTCCGGTGCTGGAGGACTGGACCCCGCCGTTCGCCGGGCTTGTCCTCTATTATCCCCGCCAGCGGCTGCCGTCGGCGGGCCTTGCGGCCTTCGTCGCCTTCGCCAGGCGTGCGCGACGGGTCTAGCGCGCCAGCCGCCCGTCCTCCAGCGCCGCCGGTTCGAACGAGAAGATCACGCTGGGATCGGGCCTGGCCACGCCCTTGACCAGCTTCTTGTCGCCGGCCGCGTGCAGCAGCCAGCGGATGACGTTGAGGCGGGCGGCCTTCTTGTGGTCGGCTCGGACGCAGATCCATGGCGAGACGTCGCTGTGGGTGCGCATGAACATCTCGTCGCGGGCCTTGGTGTAGTCGTCCCACTTGTCCTGGGCGACCTTGTCGAGATCGCTGGTCTTGAAGGCCTTCAGCGGATCGTCGCGGCGGGCCTTCAGGCGCTCGGCCTGCTCCTCGCGGCCGATGTCGAGCCAGAACTTGACGTAGCGCAGGCCGTTCTCGACCAGCATCCGCTCGAAGGCGGGGACGTCCTTCAGGAACTGCTCCTGCTGCTCGGGCGTCGAGAAGCCCATCACCCGCTCGACCCCGGCCCGGTTGTACCAGGAGCGGTTGAAGATCACCGCCTCGCCGGCCGCCGGCAGATAGTCGACATAGCGCTGGAAGTACCACTCGGTGCGTTCGCGCTCGCTGGGCTTGGGCAGGGCGACGACCGTGGTGGCGCGCTTGGACAGGTGCTCGGTGACCCGGGCGATCGTGCCGTCCTTGCCGGCGCTGTCGCGGCCCTCGAACACGACCAGGATCTTGTCGCCGTTCTTGATGGCCTTCTTCTGCAGTTCGATCAGCGCCAGCTGAAGCTGCATCAGTTCGTTGTCGTAGTCGTCTGACTTGCTCATAAGCCGAGCCTACCCCCGGAAATGCGAGTTGCGCTAGAAGGACGACATGATCCGTCTCTTCGTCCCCAACGACCTCTCCGCCGGCGCCGGCGTCGTGCCCACCGTCGACCAGTCGCGCTACCTGACCCAGGTCATGCGCCTGGGCGTCGGAGCCGAGCTCTTCCTGTTCAACGGCCGCGACGGCGAGTGGCGGACGACCATCATCGAGTCGACCAAGCGCGGCTGCCTGTTGAAGACGGAAGAACAGGTCCGGCCGATGGCGTTCGGCCCCGACCTTGATCTCATCATCGCCATGGTCAAGCGCAGCCGGGTCGAGACCATCGTCGAGAAGGCCGCCGAGCTGGGCGCGCGCCGGGTGCGGCTGACCATGACCCGCCGCACGAACGTCGATTTCGTCAAGCTGGGCCGTCTGGACGCCATCGCCATGGAGGCCGCCGAACAGACTGGCCGCCTGGACGTGCCCGAGGTCGCTGACCCGGAGAAGCTGGACAAGATCCTCGACGCCTGGGACCCGGCGCGGCGCCTGGTGTTCTGCGACGAGGGCGGCGACGCCAAGCCCGCGATCGAGGCGCTGGCGGGAACGGGCGGTCCGGCCGCCATCCTGATCGGCCCGGAAGGCGGCTTCGCCCCCGAGGAACGCGAGCGCCTGCGCGGGCTTTCCTTCGTCACGCCGGTGTCTCTCGGCCCGCGCATCCTGCGGGCTGACACGGCGGCGATCTCGGCCATGACGCTGTGGCAGGCCGCCGTTGGGGATTGGCGCTAGAACATTTATGCTCAAGGTGACCCCTTGAGGTTCGCAAAGAAAACGCCCAACTGGGCGTGACCGATTAGTATCGCCGTCGTCGGAGAGGTTTTGAGTCTCTCTCCTTCCGCAGCATCATTCCCTGGGGAGGGGCGGCTTGCATGGCCGACACCGCTAGCGTCCAAGAGCGTCAACTGACGCTCGCTGACCTGACCGACTATTTCGCCAAGGGCAGCAAGCCCAAGGAAGCGTTCCGCGTCGGCGCCGAGCACGAAAAGTTCGGCTTCTATCTCGGCGCGAACACGCCTGTTCCGTACGAGGGCGACAAGGGCGTCCACGCCCTGTTGACCGGCCTGCAGCGCTTCGGCTGGAAGCCCGTCATGGAAGGCGAGGTGATCATCGGCCTGGAGCGTAACGGCGCCAATGTCAGCCTGGAGCCGGGCGGTCAGTTCGAGCTGTCGGGCGCGCCGCTGGCGACCATGCACGACATCTGCGAGGAGACCGGCCAGCACCTGGACGAGGTCAAGACCGTCGCCGACGAGCTGGGCCTGGGTTTCGTGGGCCTGGGCTTCTCGCCGCTGTGGAAGCGCGAGGAGGTGCCGGTCATGCCCAAGGGCCGGTACGTGATCATGCGCAACTACATGCCCAAGGTCGGCGGCCTGGGCCTGGACATGATGCTGCGCACCTGCACGGTGCAGGCCAATCTCGACTTCTCCAGCGAAGCCGACATGGTCGCCAAGTTCCGCATGAGCCTGGCCCTGCAGCCGATCGCCACGGCGCTGTTCGCCAATTCTCCGTTCACGGAAGGCAAGCCGAACGGCTTCCTGTCGGCGCGGGCCAATGTCTGGACCGACACCGACCCGAACCGTACGGGCCTGCTGGATTTCGTGTTCGAGGACGGCTTCGACTTCGAGCGCTACGCCCGCTATTCGCTCGACGTGCCGATGTATTTCGTCAAGCGCGGCGACAAATATATCGACGTCGCCGGCCGGTCGTTCCGCGACTTCATCGAAGGCAAGCTGCCCGAGCTGCCGGGCGAGATCGCCACGATCAAGGACTTCGCCGACCATACGACGACCGCCTTCCCGGAGGTGCGTCTGAAGACCTATCTGGAAATGCGCGGCGCCGACGCCGGGCCCTGGAGCCGTCTCTGCGCCCTGCCGGCGCTGTGGACCGGCGTGTTCTATGACGACGCCGCGCTGGCGGCCGCCTGGGACCTCTGCAAGGACTGGTCGCTCGAGGACCGCGAAGGCCTGCGCCGCGACGTGCCGAAGCTGGGCCTGAAGGCCCAGGTCGCTGGCCGGTCCGTCCAGGACGTCGCCAAGGACTTCGTGGCCATCGCCAAGTCGGGCCTGAAGAACCGCGCCCATCTGAACGGCGGCTTCCTGGACGAGACCATCTATCTCGGCGAACTGGAGCAGATCGCCGACAGCGGGATCACCCCGGCCGAGAAGCTGCTGTCGCTGTACAACGGCGAATGGCAAGGCGACATCAGCCGCGTTTTCACCGACTGCGCCTACTGAACGCTCATTTAGCGGAATAGAGCGTTTCAACCCAAGGGTCTGGAAAAACCTCGCCCTGGCCAACCCTCCCCGTTATGTAGCTGGCATACATAACGGGGTTTCGAATGCTGTTCCGATCCATGCTGCTGGCCGGTTCTCTCCTGGCCGGCGTCGCCCATGCCCAAGCTTCCGCCAGCGACAATGACGTCTACGCGCTGGGCGAGGTGCGGGTCACGGCGCGGACCAGCGACGGCGGCCTGGTCGGCGGGGCGGTGGTCAAGGGCGAGGACCTGCGCAAGTTCGACAAGGTCAGCGTCGACCAGGCGCTGGACCTGATCCCCGGCGCAAACGCCGGCAACAGCGGCGGCTCGCGCAACGAGCGCCTGGTGTTCATCCGGGGCTTCGACCGCTTCCAGACCACCCTGTCGATCGACGGCGTGCGGGTGTTCCTGCCGGCCGACAACCGCATCGACTTCGCGCGTTTCCTCACCGCCGATCTGTCCGAAGTGCAGGTGTCGAAGGGCTATGTCTCGGTGCTGGACGGCCCGGGCGGCATCGGCGGGGCGATCAACCTCGTGACCCGCACGCCCTCGGCCCCGTTCGAGGGCGAGGTGCGGCTGGGCGGCGGCTTCGACGCCGACGGTTCGCTGAACAGCACGTCGGTCTCGGGCCGGATCGGCGGGCGGACCGAGCACTTCTACGCCCAGCTGTCCGGCGCGCGGAACGAGCGTACCCACTGGGCGCTGCCGGACGGCTATCGCCCCACCACGCTGGAGAACGGCGGCTATCGCGATCACTCCGACAGCGAGGACTGGCGGGTCAACGCCAAGGTCGGCTTCACGCCGCGCGAGGGCGACGACTATTCGCTGACCTTCACCCGCCAGGAGGGTTCGAAGAACGCGCCGTTCCACGTCACCGACACGGCCAGCACCCGCTACTGGACCTGGCCCTATTGGAACATCGACAGCATCGCCCTGCTGACCCGCACCCAGATCGCCGAGCACGCTTACTTAAAGACCCGCTTCTACCGGAACACCTTCGAGAACGGCCTGTTCTCGTGGGACAACGCCCGCCAGAACACCCAGACCCTCGGGCGGGCCTTCCGGTCCTATTACGATGACGTCGCCTATGGCGGGAACGTCGAGCTGGGCTTCGAGCTGAACGCCAGCAACACCCTGAAGGCCTCGGCCTTCTATCGTCGCGACGAGCATGTCGAGTGGCAGACCAGCTACGCCCCGCCGCTGACCGAGCCGAAGCAGACCACGACCGAGGACACCACCTCGATCGCCATCGAGGACACCCAGCGGTTCGGTCCGAACGTTGACCTAGTGGTCGGCGTCTCGCGCGACCATCGCGACCTGTCGATGGCCCAGGACTTCAACACCAATGTCCTGGTGTCCTATCCGCTGACCAGCGACAGCGCCTGGAACGGCCAGGCGGCGCTGATCTGGCGGCCGACCGCGACCAGCCAGCTGCACGCCAGCGTCTCGTCGCGGATGCGCTTCCCGACCCTGTTCGAGCGCTTCTCCTCGCGGTTCGGGACGGCGATCCCCAATCCGAACATCGGCCCCGAGCGGGCGGTGAACTACGAGGTCGGCGGCCGTTTCGATGTCACGCCGGCCGTCTCGGTCGAGGGGGCGGTGTTCTACAGCGACGTCCGCGACGCCCTGATCTCGATTCCGGTCGCCCTGGGCGCGCCGTTCGGCACGGTCAGCCAGACCCGCAATGTCGGCGACGGCGAATATTACGGGGCCGAGGCCTCGGTGACGGCCAAGATCACGTCGGGGCTGACCCTGGGCGGTAACTACACCTATCTGCACCGCGACTTCACCGACCCGACCAACGCCGCGTTCCGGCCGCAGGGCGTGCCGACCCACAAGGTCTTCGCCTATGCCGACTGGCGGGTCGTGGACCGCCTGACCCTGACGCCCAGCGTCGAGGCCGCGTCCAAGCGCTGGACGGTGACCTCGAGCAGCCTGATCACGCCGATCCGCTACTATCGCACCGGCGCCTACGTCCTGGTCGGGCTGACGGCGCGGGTCGAGGTGACGCCGAAGATCGACGTCATCGTCGGGGCGCGTAACCTGCTGGACCAGAAGTACCAGCTGGTCGATGGTTTCCCCGAGGAAGGCCGCAGCTTCCGCACCGACCTGCGGGTCAAGTTCTAGGAGCGTCCGTCATGCGTCTGCCCGTTCTCCTCGCCGCCCTGGCCCTGCCGGTCGCCGCCCACGCCCAGATGGCCCCGGCCGCCACGCCGGCGCCGGCCTGCGCCGCCATGGACGAGGCCCTGCCGGCCGAACTGGCTGGCTGGCCCAAGAAGACCGAGCTGGCCGCCGCCACCGGCGTGTCGGGTCTCGACAAGGCGCTGCTGGTCCCCGGTCAGGCTTATGTCGCGACCTTGGCCGCAACGCCGGACGTGACCTATGTCGTCCAGCCTGAGAAGCCGGGCGGCACCGTCAGCAAGGGCGGAATCTTCGCGGTCGATATCGCCACGGCGGGCTCCTACGTGATCGCCCTGGGGACCGGCGCCTGGATCGATCTCTTGAAGGGCGACGCCGCCCAGCGCTCGACCGGCCATGGCCGGGGGGCGGCCTGCACCACGCTGCGCAAGATGGTGACCTTCGACCTGCAGCCGGGCCGCTATGTCGTGCAGATCTCGGCCAATGCCGAGCCGACCCTGCCGATCATGATCGCGCCCAAGCCCTAAGATGAACCTGGGGGCGGCGAGCAAGGTGCTGGGGGCCATCGCGGCCCTGTATCTGGCCGCCGCCTTCACGCCGGGCCTGGCCGAGCGGCCGGCCTCCGACGTCCGCGTCGAGCTGGGCCGGCGGTTGTTCTACGACGCTGACCTGTCGATCGACGGGACCATGGCCTGCGCCACCTGCCATGAGCAGCATCACGGCTTCACCGACGGCAACGCCACGCGTCCCGGCGTCCACGGTGATCCGGGCCGGCGCAACATCCAGACCCTGGCCAATGTCGGGACCTTCGCCAGCCTGACCTGGGGCGATCCGCGCGTGACCCGGCTGGAGGAACAGGCCCTGATCCCGATCGCCGGCAAGACCCCGGTCGAGATGGGCTTCGGCGGCCAGGAGAAGGTGTTGGAAGACCGCATCGGCGGTCGCGCCTGCTATCGCAAGCTGTTCGCCGCCGCGTTTCCGGGCGAAGCCGTCAGCATGGCGACCATCACCAAGGCCTTGGCCGCGTTCCAGCGGACCATGGTGTCACGCGACGCGCCCTATGACCGCAAGAAGCGGGGCGAGGCCGTGGAGACGTCGATCGCGGCGCTGCGGGGTGAGAAGCTCTTTTTCGGCAAAGCGGCCTGCGCCAGCTGCCACGCGGCCCCGGACTTCACGGACGCGACCCGCCCTGATGCTTTCCACCGCATCGACCTGCCGTTCTCCGGTGATCAGGGGCTGGGCGAGATCACAGGCAAGGCCGGCGACAATGGCCGCTTCCGCACGCCATCGCTGCGCAACGTGGCGATCAGCGCGCCGTATCTACACGACGGCTCGGCGCGCACCCTGTCCGGCGCGATCCGCCGGCACCGCGACGCCACGCGGCTGAAGGACGGCGAGGTCGAGGACCTCGCGGCGTTCCTGCGCACCCTGACCGACGACCGCTTCGTCGCCGATCCGCGCTTCGCGCTGCCGAAGGCCTCATGCGAGGCCGCCGCGGCGGCGCTTTGATATTTGTCGCGCGACGGACGCCGAAACCGGCGTCCACTTCTGGCTGTCGCGCCTTAGAAAATCGCGCGCACGCTGGCGATGATGCCGACCCACAGGCCGACGGTCCCGGCGATGGCCAGGAGCCTGCCCCAGGCGAGGCGGCGGGTGGGGTTGGTCGCGTGAACGGCGGTGTTATAGGAGATGTAGGCCATGGTTTCCTCCACGCCCCTCTGACGGGAGCTATGAACCCTATGCTCACGCTCCCAATGGTTAACGCTGGCTTAAGGTCGCAGCGGCATTACAACGCACCCGCGCCCTTGTAGGGCTGGTCGGTGGCGGATTCGGGGATGTCCACGTTCGGCGGCCAGTGCTCGGCCTGGCTGCGGCCGGAGCCGCTGTCGGTGTGGCGGACCACCTCGGCGATATCCGCGCTTTCCGTCAGGGCTGCCGTAGGCGCGCCCAGCTGGAACTCGACATGCTCGGGATAGAAGGCCACGCGGTTGCCGATCTGGCCGACCGAGGGATACGGGTCCTCGTAGGTCCAGACAGCGTTCTCGACCACCTTGGCGTCGCGATAGAGCGTGAAATAGCTGGCGTCGCCCTTGTAGGGGCAGTGCGTCACCTTGTCGGTCCGGCGCAGGAACAGCATCTGCACGTCTTCGCGCGGGAAGTAGTAGACCGGCGGATAGCTGGCCTCCTTGAGGACCAGCACATCGTCGCTGTCGGCGATCTCGTGGCCCTCGAAGAGCACCCGCACCGTGGTCGGCGCGCGCTCGAGGGTGATCGGGTGGTTTGCGTCGGGGATCTTCATGTCGGGCTCCCGTCCGTAAAAAGGGTTCGCTAGGTAAACGCGCGGGGCGCCCGCGAGGCTCCCCGAAGCAAACATGGGTCCGTTTACGTCAGCGGCAAGCCGTTGCTTGTGAAACGTTCGGCCGCGTGATCTTCTCCCCGCCAAATTGGGGTCGGCGGGGATGATTTGACCGGGGGGTCAGGGTCCGCCTCTCGTCACGTTTCAAGGCTAGCGTATGAATATCGTTATCGCCGCGGGCATCCTGGTCACGCTCGTGACCGGCATTCCCGTCCTGGTCCAGCTGCTGCGGGGCCACCCGCGCGGCCTGATCATCTGCTTCCTGGCCGAGATGTGGGAGCGCTTCTCCTACTACGGCATGCGGGGCCTGCTGATCTTCTACCTGACCCAGCATTTCCTGTTCGATCCCAAGGTCGCCAGCGGCCACTACGGCTCCTACACCTCGCTGGTCTATATCGTGCCTCTGCTGGGCGGCTTCCTGGCCGACCGCTATCTGGGCACCCGCAAGGCCGTGGCGTTCGGCGCCATCCTGCTGGTCGCCGGCCACCTGGCCATGGCGGTCGAGGGCAAGCCGGCCGTCCAGACCCTGACCTATGGCGACCACGTCTACACCTTCCAGTCCGACGGCCGTGGCGAGCAGCGCGTCGCCAAGCTGATCGTGGCCGGCAAGCCGTACGACGTCACCGCCAGCGAGAAGGGCGACCTGGAGGTCAAGAACCTGCCGGCTGACGCCGGCCTGCCCGCCGTCATGCCCAAGGGCCAGTACAAGCTGGACGTCGAGGGTCGTGACCCGATGTACCTCAACATCTTCTGGCTGGCCCTGTCGCTGATCATCGTCGGCGTGGGCTTCATGAAGTCGAACGTCGCCGCCCTGGTCGGCCAGCTCTATCCGCAGGGCGATCCGCGCCGCGACCCGGGCTTCACCCTCTACTATTTCGGCATCAACCTGGGCTCGTTCTGGGCCTCGATCCTGTGCGGCATCCTGGGTGTGAACGTCGGCTGGTGGGCCGGCTTCGGCGCGGCTGGCCTGGGGATGCTGGCCGGCTTCATCGTCTTCGTGCTCGGCAAGCCCTGGCTGCTGGGTCGTGGCGAGCCGCCGGAGGACGCCAAGCTGAAGGAGAAGGTCGCCGGTCCGATCACCCGCGAGGTGGTGATCTACGGCGTGTCGATGCTGGCCGTGCTGGCGGTGTTCCTGGTCGTGCAGCACACCCCGGTCGTCAATGTCACCCTGCTGGCCGGCATGTTCGGCTCGCTGGGCTACATCCTGTGGTTCGCCTTCGTGAAATGCGACAAAGTCGATCGCGAACGCCTGCTGCTGGCCACGGTGCTGGTGCTGGGCGCGGTGGTGTTCTGGACCCTGTTCGAGCAGGCCGGCTCGTCGCTGAACCTGTTCGCGGCGACCAATATCGACCTGCGCCTGCTGTCCAAGCCGGTCGAGTGGTTCGGCGGTTCGGTGGTGCTGGGCGATCCCGAGCAGCTGGCCAAGGCCGGCATCTCGACCGAGGGCAAGTTCTGGGTCAACACGGCCTTCAACGCCGCCCAGACCCAGGCCATCAACGCCGGCTGGATCCTGATCTTCGCCCCGGTCTTCGCCGCCCTGTGGACGGTGCTGACCGCGCGCAAGATGAACCCCAACCCGATGATCAAGTTCGGCCTGTCGCTGATCCAGGTCGGCGCGGGCTTCCTGATCCTGCTGGTCGGGGCGCAGTTCGCCGACGGGGCTTTCAAGATCCCGCTGATCTTCCTGGTGCTGATGTACATGCTGCACACCACCGGCGAGATGTGCATGTCGCCGGTCGGCCTGTCGCAGATGACCAAGCTGTCGCCCGTGCAGATGGTCTCGTTCGTGATGGCCGTCTGGTACATGGCCCTGGCCATGGCCAACCTGTTCGGCAGCTGGATCGCGGCCATCGCCTCGACCGAGACCGTCGCCGGCCAGGTCCTGGACCCGGGCGCGGCCATGGCCCAGTCCCTGCTGGTCTTCAAGATCATCGGCCTGGCCGCCATCGGCCTGGGCGTGGTGTTCCTGGCTCTGTCGCCGGTTCTGAAGAAGTGGTCGCACGGCGCCGACGAGACCACCGACCAGCCGATCGCCGACTCCACCGTCACCGGCCAGGCCTAGGTCGAAACGAAAGAAGGGCCCCAGCGCGAACTGGGGCCCTTCAACGAGGCGCGGAGGGGCCGCGCCTCGCCTAACGGGTGGGAACGGTCTGCGCGGTGGCTCAAACCCCGCAGACCGCTTTCCGCTCCTACCCGAAGCGATTGGTAAAACCTGCCTCGCACGGTGCCGTTGGCGGGCCTTCGGGGGAAGTTACAAGCGCGACAGGTGCATTAAACCTTTGAAAGGTTGCGCGGGATCGCCTGCCACCCTAGGTGCGGGGCTCCTGACGGAGGGGCCCTGATGACCGATCTCGTGAAGCCGCTGACGACCGACGATCTGACCGGCGTGGACGGCGAGGCCCTGCTGGCCCTGAACAATGACCACGCCGTCGAGCTGTCCTGGCTGGAGCCAGAGCGGTTGGCGCATCTGGTGGATCAGGCCTTCGTGGCGCGCCGCGTGGGCGTGGCCGACGCGTTGCTGCTGACCTTCGATCAGGCGGCCGACTACGACAGCGTCAACTACCTGTGGTTCCGCGAGCGCTACGGCGCCTTCGTCTATGTCGACCGCGTGGTGGTCGCCGACAGCGCGCGGGGCAGGGGCCTGGCGCGGGCGCTCTATGACGACCTGTTCGCGGCCGCGCGGGCGGCGGGCCATCAGCGGATCGTGTGCGAGGTCAATTCCGACCCGCCGAACCCGGCGTCGGACAAGTTCCACGCGGCGCTGGGGTTCGTGGAGGTCGGTAGCGCCGAGATCCACGGGGGGAAGAAGACGGTGACGTATCTGGAGCGGGTGCTCTAGCGCCCCCTCAGTGCTCCCAAATCCTTGTCATCCCGGCCGAAGCGTAGCGTAGAGCCGGGACCCAGGGGCGGCCGGCACTGAGTTCACGCACCCCCTGGGTCCCGGACAGCGCCTACGGCGCTTCCGGGATGACAAGGTTGGTTGGCTTTGAGGCTAGGCTCTAGACCGCCGTCCCGCCCACGGTCAGCCCCGTAATCTTGAGCGACGGCTGGCCCACGCCCACAGGCACGCCCTGGCCGGCCTTGCCGCAGACGCCGATGCCGGGGTCGAAGTCGAAGTCGTTGCCGATCATCGTCACCCGGGTCAGGGCCGAGGGGCCGTCGCCGATCAGGGTCGCGCCCTTCACGGGGGCGGTGATCTTGCCGTCCTCGACGAGGTAGGCCTCGGTGCACTGGAAGACGAACTTGCCGTTGGTGATGTCGACCTGGCCGCCGCCGAAATTGGCGCAGTAGAGGCCGCGCTTCAGCGAGGCGATCATCTCCTGCGGATCGTCATTGCCGGCCAGCATGCCGGTGTTGGTCATGCGCGGCATCGGCATGTGGGCGTAGGACTGGCGGCGACCGTTGCCGGTGGCCTTCATGCCCATCAGGCGCGCGCTCATGCGGTCGTGCATGTAGCCGACCAGGATGCCGTCCTCGATCAGGATGGTGCGCTCGGTGGGCGTGCCTTCGTCGTCGATGGTGAGCGAGCCTCGGCGGCCCGGCAGCGAGCCGTCGTCGAACACGGTGACGCCCTTGGCCGCCACGCGCTCGCCGATGCGGCCCGAGAAGGCGCTGATGCCCTTGCGGTTGAAGTCGCCTTCCAGGCCGTGGCCGACGGCTTCGTGCAGCAGCACGCCGTTCCAGCCCGGGCCCAGGACCACGTCCATCTCGCCGGCCGGGCAGGCGACGGCGTCCAGATTGACCATGGCCATGCGCAGGGCCTCGTCGACCTGGTCCTGCCACTTGTCGGGGCTGATCCACGCGGCGAAGCCGGCGCGGCCGCCGGCGCCGGACGACCCGCTCTCGCGGCGGCCGTCCTTCTCGACGGTGACCTGGACATTGACCCGCACCAGCGGGCGCACGTCGCGGATCAGCTTGCCGTCGGCGCGCAGGATCTCGACCACGCGGCGCTCGCCGGCCAGCGAGGCCATCACCTGCACGACGCGCGGATCGCGGGCGCGGGCGAAGGCGTCGATCTCCTGGAGGAGGCTGACCTTGTCGGAGAAGTCGGGGGCGCTGACGGGGTTGTCCTCGCCATAGAGCCGTTCGTTCGTGGAGCGCGGGCCCTCGGCCGAGACGCCGGCATAGCCGCGCTTGGCCAGCTTGGCCGAATCGGCGGCGCGGCCGATGGCGGCTTCGGAAATCTCGGCGGCGTGGGCGTAGCCCGCCGTCTCGCCGGCCACGACGCGGAGGCCGAAGCCTTCGCCGCTGTCGTAGGAGGCGCTCTTGAGGCGTCCGTCGTCGAAGACGAAGGCCTCGCTCTCGGAGCGCTCGAGGAACAGTTCGCCATCGTCGGCGCCCGCTAGGGCTTCGCCGAGGATCGACTGGGCGCGGTCACGATCGACGCCGGCGGCGTCCAGAAGGGAAGGGGCGGAGATGGGAGCGTTCATGGGCCTACAGGTAGGCTTTCCGAACGCGTCCGTCACCCCGCCCCCTTTGTCACAGGCGCTTTGGTCTGTGTCGGGATCAGTACTCGCGGCGGATCTCGCCCGAGCCGGTGATCTCGCTGCTGACCGTCTTGGGTTCGGTGCGCAGCTCGACGTCGCCGCTGCCGGAGATGTCGATCTTGGCCTTGTTGGTGGCGAACACCGCGCCGCCACCGCTGCCGGAGACGTCGAAGACGGCGTCCTTGGCCTTCAGCTCGGTCAGGTTGACGTAGCCCGAGCCCGAATTGTCGACCGCGATGCTGTCGACCCGGCCGGCGGCCTCGACGTCGCCGCTGCCGCTGACCTGCACGGCGAAGGCCGGGTGGTCGAAGCGGCGGATCTGCAGGTCGCCCGAGCCGCGCACGTCGAACTTGGTGACGTCCGGGGCGATGACCGTGATCTTCATCCGATCGGAGTCGCTTTCGACATGCACGCCGAACGCGTTGATCGTGATGCTGTCGTGGTCGACGCCGTCATTGTCGGCCAGGGTGATGTGGCCGCCATCGACGCGCAGGCGGTCGATATAGCTCTTGGGACCCGAGGCGACGATCTTGGCCTCGGCGCCCTGGACGAAGACCACGTCGACCGGCAGGTCGATGATCAGCTGGTCCTTGCCGGACCAGTTGAAGGTGCGGTCGACGCTGGGCTCGGACTGCCGGCCCTGGACGAAGTGGCGTCCGGTGCGGATGACCTTGCCGTTGTCGCGGATGACGATGGTCTCGTCATGGTCCAGCGGCAGGGTCCAGCCGTTCTTCAGGATGTCGGGGCCGGCCAGCGCGGCCACCCCGGCGAAGCAGCCGATCGCGAGCACGAAGCTGGCCCCGGCGACGATGAGCGTATTGCGGATCAACATTGTCCCCTCCTAATGCCGCTCAGGCTTGGTCCATGGCCGGCTTCAACAGCCGGAAGTGAAGACGGGCGTACCAGACGACCGCGTTGAAGACCCCGACGGTGGCCAGCGTCAGCAGGGCGCCGAGGCAGGTGGCCAGGCCCATCAGGCCCAGGCCCGCCAGGAAGGCGGTGATCGGGCCGCCGGGCGGTCCGGTCAGAGGTCCGGCGGCGAAGACGAAGCCGCCCGCCACGAAGATGGTCACCACGGCGACCAGGATCCCGAACAGCGCCCCCAGCACGCCCATCAGCAGGGGCAGCAGGAACATCACGTCCAGGGCCCCCAGGCCCAGCAGGGCCAGGACCGCGCCCATGGCGTTGGAGGGGTTCTTGCGTTCCTCCCACTGCTTCAGGCCGGCCTCGGCGCGCATCTCGCGGGCCAGGCGATCGGGATCGCCCAGGGCGGCCGCCGTCTCGGCCTCGCTGCGACCGGCGGCGGCGGCGTCGGCGAAGTGGGCCTCGTGATCGGCGACGATGTCGGCGATGGTGGTCACCGGCAGGCCGGCGAGGCCCCGGCGCAGGCGGGTGATGAACTCGGCGCGGGTCATGCGGCGGCTCCCACGATGGCGTTGACCGCGTTCGAGAACGTCGACCATTCGGTCTTCTGCTGCTCGAAGCTGCGACGGCCAGCGGCCGTCAGGCGGTAGTATTTGCGCGGCGGACCACTCTGGCTCTCCACCAGATAGGTCTCGACCAGCCCATCCGACTGCATGCGGCGCATCAGCGGATAGATCGTCCCTTCCCCCATATCGATGTCCTTCGTCAGCCTGCTGGCGATCTCGTAGGCGTAGCTGTCGGCGTGCGAGAGCAGGGCCAGCACGCACAACGCCAGCACGCCTTTCTTCAGTTGGATTTCAATCGTTTCCGGCACGGCGTCCTTGCCTCCGTTGATGCTCTCTTCTATCGCCAGGTACTGAGTAACGCAAGGTACCTACTCATGAACGATACGTAATGATGCGGACGGACGTTTTGGGGCTTGATGAGAACGGTTCGCGACTGGAGCGCCCCAGGCCGGGGATAACGGGCAATCCCATGCCGCCAGCGTGGTCTCTGGTGCTTGGCAACCGCTGGGGATGCGCGTATGCAGCCTCCGGACCGGTCCTTGGGGCGGGCTGCCGTCGATGCGCGATTCTATGAGCGCGAAGTCGATTGCGGACGCGCCGGGATCGTAATGTGCAAGTCGGCGCGGGGCGGCCTTGATCGGGCTCAAACCGCCGCCGAAACGGGCCGTGAGGGATATGAAGGCGCAATTTTCGGGGATTAAGCGGTTCATGACGGGCGCGTCCGCCCTCGCCGCCACGATGATGTTCGCGGGGAACGCCCTCGCCGAGGATCTGCTGGGGCAACCGACGCCTGGCGCGATCGATCTGCAGCCGGCCGCCTCGGTGCTGAAGCACGACGCGATCCGCTTCCACAACCTGATCCTGATGCCGATCATCACGGCCATCACGCTGCTGGTTCTGGGCCTGCTGATCTGGATCGTCGTTCGCTACAATAAGAAAGCGAACCCGGTTCCGGCGAAGTTCAGCCACAACACCACGGTCGAGATCATCTGGACGGTCGTCCCGGTGCTGATCCTGATGCTGATCGCGATCTTCTCGTTCCGCCTGCTGTTCGCCTACAACAACATGCCCAAGCCCTACATGACCGTGAAGGCCACGGGCTATCAGTGGTACTGGGGCTACGAGTACCCGGACCAGAAGATCAGCGAAATCGTCTCGCTGCCGCTCACCAAGGAACAGGCCGACGCCAAGAAGGTCCCGTACCTGCTGGCGGCCGACAAGGCGATGGTCGTTCCCGTGAACCAGGTCGTCCGCGTCCAGGTCACCGGCGCCGACGTCATCCACGCCTTCGCCCTGCCGGCCTTCGGTCTGAAGATCGACGCCATCCCGGGCCGCCTGAACGAAACCTGGTTCAAGGCCGAGAAGATCGGCGTGTACTACGGCCAGTGCTCGGAACTCTGCGGCGTCGACCACTCGAACATGCCGATCGAGATCCACGTGGTCTCGCAAGGCGAGTTCGACGCCTGGGTCAAGGAAAAGGTCGCTCCGCCGGCCGCCGCTCCGGCTGCTCCGGCTGAAGCCGCCGCGACCCCCGCCTCGGCTCCTGCCGCCGCCCCCGCTTCCGCTCCGGCCGCGGCTCCCGCCGCGCCGGCGGCCTAAGATACGATCGTAGGATAGAAGTCCGATGGCTCACGCCGCAGACACTCACGACGCGCACGGCGGTCACGACGACGCCGACCACAAGCCGCCCTTCATCGCCCGCTGGTTCTTCTCCACGAACCACAAGGACATCGGCACGCTCTACATCCTGTTCGCCATCATGGCGGGCATCGTCGGCGGCGCCCTGTCGGGCCTGATCCGCTGGGAGCTGATGGAGCCCGGCATCCAGATTTTCACGCCGAACTCGTCGGTCCACCTGCTGGGCCTCGTCGAGCAGAGCAAGCACGGCTACAACGCCGTCGTCACCGCCCACGCCCTGATCATGATCTTCTTCATGGTCATGCCGGCGATGATCGGCGGCTTCGGCAACTGGTTCGTTCCGATCATGATCGGCGCGCCGGACATGGCCTTCCCGCGGATGAACAACATCTCGTTCTGGCTGCTGATGGCCGCCTGGGTCCTGCTGGTCAGCTCGATGTTCGTCGGCGGCGGCCCGGGCCAAGGCTTCGGCGGCGGCTGGACGATCTATCCGCCGCTCTCGACCATCGGTCACAAGGGTCCGGCCATGGACCTGGCCATCCTGGCCCTCCACCTGGCCGGCGCTTCGTCGATCCTGGGCGCGATCAACTTCATCACCACGATCTTCAACATGCGCGCGCCGGGCATGACCCTGCACCGCATGCCGCTGTTCGCCTGGTCGGTGCTGATCACCGCCTTCCTGCTGCTGCTGTCGCTGCCCGTCCTGGCCGGCGCCATCACCATGCTGCTGACCGACCGTAACTTCGGCACCCACTTCTTCGACCCGGCCGCCGGCGGCGACCCCGTCATGTTCCAGCACCTGTTCTGGTTCTTCGGTCACCCGGAAGTGTACATCCTGATCCTGCCCGGGTTCGGCATCATCAGCCACATCGTCTCGACCTTCTCCAAGAAGCCGGTCTTCGGCTATCTAGCGATGGCCTACGCCATGGTCGCCATCGGCTTCGTCGGCTTCGTCGTGTGGGCTCACCACATGTACACCGTCGGCATGAGCATCAACCTGCGCGCCTACTTCGTGGCCGCGACGATGATCATCGCCGTCCCGACGGGCGTGAAGATCTTCTCGTGGATCGCCACGATGTGGGGCGGTTCGCTCAGCTTCAAGACGCCCATGCTGTGGGCGATCGGCTTCATCTTCCTGTTCACCGTCGGCGGCGTGACCGGCGTGGTCCTGTCGAACGCCGGCATCGACTACAGCCTGCACGACACCTACTACGTCGTCGCCCACTTCCACTACGTGCTGTCGCTGGGCGCCGTGTTCGCGATCTTCGCCGGCTTCTTCTACTGGTTCGAGAAGATGTGGGGCGTGAAGTACAACGAGTTCCTGGGCTGCCTGCAGTTCTGGATCATGTTCGTCGGCGTGAACCTGGTGTTCTTCCCGCAGCACTTCCTGGGCCTGCAAGGCATGCCGCGTCGCTACGTCGACTATCCGGAAGCCTTCGCGAAGTGGAACCACGTGTCGTCGGTCGGCTACATGATCACCGCCGCTGGCGTGGGCGTGTTCCTGATCCTGCTGCTGGAAGCCGCGATCCGTCGCCGTCCGGCGGAAGCCAACCCGTGGGGCGAAGGCGCCACGACGCTGGAATGGACGCTGTCCTCGCCGCCGCCGTTCCACCAGTTCAGCGAACCGCCGGTGATCAAGGAAGACAGCCACCACTAGGTAGCTGTCGTCCGTAACCGGACCTAAAGCGGGGGCGCGGCCGGGATCCTTAAGGGTCCAGGCCGCGCCCTTCGCCCATTCAAGACCGATATATTCTCCTGGATGTCGAAGACCCTCGCCATGACCTCGGAAACGGCTCAGCCGGATACGACGCAGACCGCCAGCTGGAAGGACTATTTCCAGCTGATGAAGCCGCGCGTCATGTCGCTGGTGGTCTTCACCGGCCTGACGGGCCTCTTGGCCGCGCGCGCCCCGATCCACCCCGTGCTGGGCGCGATCGCGGTGCTGTGCATCGCCGTCGGGGCCGGCGCCTCGGGCGCGCTGAACATGTGGTACGACGCCGACATCGACCAGCAGATGCGCCGCACGCGTGGCCGCCCCGTCCCGGCCGGCAAGGTCAAGGGCGAGGAGGCCGCTTCGCTGGGCGTGGTGCTCTCGATCCTGTCGGTGATGTTCCTCGGCTTCGCGATCAACTGGTTCGCGGCCGCCCTGCTGGCCTTCACCATCGTCTTCTACGCCGTCGTCTACACGATGTGGCTCAAGCGCTGGACGGCGCAGAACATCGTCATCGGCGGCTTGGCCGGCGCCTTGCCGCCCGCCATCGGCTGGGCCGCGGCCACGGGTTCGGCTCCGCTGAACGCCTGGCTGATGGTCGCCATCATCTTCTTCTGGACCCCGCCGCACTTCTGGGCGCTGTCGCTGTATGTCACCACCGACTACGCCAAGGCTGGCGTGCCGATGCTGCCGGTGGTCAAGGGCGCCAAGGAGACCCGCAAGCAGATCCTGCTCTACAGCCTGCTGCTGATCCCGATCTGCCTGTCGCCGGTGCTGACGGGCCTGGGCGGCCCGATCTACCTGGCCGTGGCCGGCCTGGGCGGCGTGGTGTTCCTGATCCTGGCCTGGCGGGTGTTCGCCAGCAAGGCCGGCGACGCCTCCGACCCGCGCGTGGCCGACCGAGCCCTCTACGACGTCACCGAGGACGAGAAGGCCGCCGGCGCGAAAGCCGCGCGTAACCTGTTCGCGTTCTCGATCCTCTATCTCTTCGCGATGTTCGCCGCCCTGCTGGGCGAAGCCGTGTCGGGCGTCCACGCCCTGGAGCTGCTCAAGTGAATGAACCCGTAGACACCCAAGCGACGAGGGACGCGGCCCAGAAGGCCCGCAACGGTCGCAACATCGCGCTGGGCCTGGGCCTGGTGGCCTTCGTGGTCCTGGTGTTCGTGGTCACCCTCGTGAGGCTCGGCGCCAATGTCGCCCACCCCCACCCGTAAGGACCTCACCCCGCAAGAGCAGGCCGCCCGCCGCAACGGCAAGGTGGCGCTGATCTGCGCGGCCGCCTTCTTCGGCATGGTCGGCGCGGCCTATGCCGCCGTGCCGCTGTACAAGCTGTTCTGCCAGGCGACCGGCTTCGACGGCACGGTCCGCAAGGCCGAGGCCAAGCCGGACAAGATCCTGGACCGAAAGGTCACGATCCGCTTCGACGCCAACATCCGCGAGCTGCCGTGGCGGTTCCAGACCCTGCAGGCCAGCCAGGACATCCGCATCGGCGAGACGGGCCTGGCCTTCTTCAAGGTCACCAACCCCACCGACAAGCCGCAGACCGGCCGGGCGCTCTACAACGTGGTGCCGGAATCGGCGGGTCCGTACTTCCAGAAGCTGGAGTGCTTCTGCTTCTCCAGCCAGACGATCCAGCCTCACCAGACGGTGGAATTCCCGGTCGTCTACTTCGTGGATCCCGCCTACGTGAAGGATCCCGAGACCGTCGGGAAGAACGAGATCACGCTCAGCTATACGTTCTTCCCCGCCGTCGATGACGGCAAGAGCAATAAAGTGGCCGCTTCGGCGCCGCCTCGTATCGTGGAACCCCTTGGCGGCGCACCGTCGAGAGGGCTATAGCGTTCACAACGACCATGTCGCGGGGGGAACCGGCGACGTGATCAGAGGGATATAAGGGTTAGCAGCAACATGGCCGGCGCCGTCAAACACGACTACCACATCCTTCCGCCCAGCCCGTGGCCCTTCGTGGGCTCGGCCGCAGCCACCGTCATGGCCATTGGCCTGATCGGCTGGATCAAGGGTGGCGTCTTCGGCATCGAAAAGGGCAACTGGGCCATTTTCGCCGCCGGCTTCGCGGGCGTGCTCTACACCATGTTCGGCTGGTGGTCGGACGTGGCCAAGGAAGCCAAGGCCGGCGACCACACCCCGGTCGTCTCGATCGGCCTGCGCTACGGCATGATCCTGTTCATCGCCTCGGAAGTCATGTTCTTCGTGGCGTGGTTCTGGATCTTCTTCGAGATGGCCCTGTTCCATCATCACCGCACCCTGTCGGCGATCGAGGAAGTCCGCACCGCCTGGGCCACCTGGCCGCCCGCCGGCGTCGAGACCGTCTCGCCGTGGCACCTGCCGCTGGTCAACACCCTGACCCTGCTGCTCTCGGGCACCACCGTCACCTGGGCTCACCACGCGCTGCAGGTCGGTGACCGCAAGGGCGCCAAGTGGGGTCTGATCCTGACCGTGCTGCTGGGCGCGCTGTTCACGACCATCCAGATCTACGAGTACAGCCACATCAACCACGAGCAGCTGTTCTACTCGGAAGCCGCC
This sequence comes from Caulobacter sp. GW456-12-1-14-TSB4, assembly GCF_059424195.1. Taxonomy (NCBI): domain Bacteria; kingdom Pseudomonadati; phylum Pseudomonadota; class Alphaproteobacteria; order Caulobacterales; family Caulobacteraceae; genus Caulobacter; species Caulobacter sp. GW456-12-1-14-TSB4. Next base: position 17,713 of record NZ_JBWKZF010000010.1, on the reverse strand, counting down.
GTGAACTCGGGTCTGTACGGTTCGACCTTCTTCCTGGCCACCGGCTTCCACGGCTTCCACGTGTTCGTCGGCACCCTGTTCCTGATCGTCTGCCTGATCCGCCTGCTGAACGGCGCCTTCACGCCCAAGCAGCACTTCGGCTTCGAAGCGGCCGCCTGGTACTGGCACTTCGTGGACGTGGTCTGGCTGTTCCTGTTCGCGTTCATCTACGTGATCTTCGGGGCCTCGCCCCACTAAGATCCCAAGGATCCAAGGGGCCCGGAACGCACGCAGCGTTCCGGGCCTTTTTCGTTTCAAGGCTTAGCCTATGACCAAGACCAATCCCTACGCCGCCGGCGCGCGCGGCCTCTGCCCCAACTGCGGCGAGGGCCATCTGTTCGAGGGCTTCCTGAAGGTGGCCCGCTCCTGCGAGGCCTGCGGCTTCGATCTCGGCAAGTTCGAGACCGGCGACGGGGCGGCGACCTTCGTGATCCTGATCGCTGGCGCGGTCTGCGCGTTCGGGGCGCTGTTCTCGATGTTCGCCTGGAACTGGCCGGTGTGGCTGCTGCTGATCATCTGGCTGCCGGCGGTGCTGGTCCTCACCCTGGGCCTGATGCGTCCGGCCAAGGGCCTGATGGTCGCCGCGCAGATCGCCCACAAGGCCTCGGAGGCCGGTCGCGACCATGTCTGAACCCGCCCCGAAGAAGCCCGGCTTTCCGATCGGCCTGACGATCGCCACGGCGATCTCGTTCGCCATCCTCTGCGGCCTGGGGACCTGGCAGCTCCAGCGCCTGCACTGGAAGGAAGACCTGCTGGCGCGGATCGAGAGGCTGAAGACCGCGCCCGCCGTCCCGCTGACCAGCGTGTTGACCGCTGGGGCCAAGCCCGAGGACCTGGCGTGGGAGCGCGTCAGCACGACCTGTGTCGATGTCCCCGGCCAGCCCTTGCCACTGGTCTATGGCGTTCGCGACGGCGACATGGTCTGGCGCGCCCAGACGGCCTGCGGGATCGCCGCCGGCCCCTACGACATGATCCTGATCGACCGGGGCGTCGTCCCCAGCCTGACCGGCCAGGTCTCGGCTCCGGCCAAGAGCTTCGAGGCGCCGCGTCAGGTCGTCGGCGTGCTGACGCCGATCAAGCAGCTGGGCGGCGACCGCGCCGAGGTGCTCAAGCGCTATCCCGGCCGCAAGCCCGCGCCGCTGGTGCTGATGGCCGAGCGCGAAGCCCCCGCGCCCGCCGGAATCGCGCCTGCCCCGCTGCCGGCAGAAATTTCCAATCGGCACATGGAATACGCTCTTACGTGGTTCGGTCTTGCCGTAACCCTGCTGTTTATCTATGCCGCCATGCTCTGGCGGAGATTGAGACCCTGATGCGCTATGTGTCGACCCGCGGCCAGTCCGCACCGATCGGCTTCCTGGATGCGGTGCTGGCCGGCCTGGCCCCCGACGGCGGCCTGTATGTGCCCAGCGAGTGGCCCAGCTTCTCGGCCGCCGAGATCGCGGGCTTCGCGGGCAAGTCCTATGCGCAGGTCGCCGCAGCCGTGGTCGGCAAGTTCGTCGGCGACGACATCCCCAAGGACGACCTGCTGCACATGTGCGAGGAGGCCTACGCCACCTTCGCCCACACGGCCGTCGTCCCGGTCAAGCAACTGACCGCCAACCGCTACCTGCTGGAGCTGTTCCACGGCCCGACCCTGGCGTTCAAGGACGTCGCCATGCAGCTGCTGGGCCGCCTGTACGACTATGTGCTGGAACGCCAGTCGCGGAAGATGACCATCATCTGCGCCACCTCGGGCGACACCGGCGGCGCGGCCGTCGAGGCGTTCCGGGGCCGCAAGAACGCCCGCATCGTCGCCCTCTTCCCCGAAGGCCGCATCAGCGAGGTGCAGCGCCGGTTCATGACCACGGCGACCGACGCCAATGTCGCCTGCATCTCGGTGCTGGGTTCGTTCGACGACTGCCAGCACATCGTCAAGCAGGCCTTCCAGGACGACCAGTTCCGCCACGCCGTGGACCTGTCGGGGGTCAACTCGATCAACTGGGCGCGGATCGCGGCCCAGAGCGTCTACTACTTCACCTCGGCCGTCGCCCTGGGCGCGCCGAACCGCGAAGTGGCCTTCGTGGTCCCGACCGGCAATTTCGGCGACGCCTACGCCGCCTTCGTGGCCAAGAAGCTGGGCCTGCCGATCCATTCGGTGACCGCCGCCACCAATTCCAACGACATCCTGGCTCGCGCCATCGAGACCGGCCGCTATTCGCGCGGGTCCCTGGCCGCGACCCAGAGCCCGGCCATGGACATCCAGGTCGCGTCGAACTTCGAGCGTCTGTACTTCGAAGCCGTGCGCCGCGACGGCACCGAGACGGGCCGCGCCTTCCGCGCCTTCGCCGACACCGGCCTGCTGGACATCCCGCCGGGCGCCCACGCCTGGATGCGCGAGCTGTTCCGGGGCGCTTCGGTCAGCGAGGCCGACACCGCCAAGACCATGCTCTCGACCCTAAACGAGACCGGCGAGGTCATCGACCCCCACACCGCCGTCGGCCTGGCCGCCGCGACGGGCGTGGACGTGCCGGCCTCGGTCCCGGTGGTGGTGCTGTCGACCGCCCACCCGGCCAAGTTCCCCGAAGCGGTCCAGGCCGCCACGGGCCTGCTGCCCTCGACGCCGCGCGCCACGCCCGACCTCTCCAAGAAGCCGGAGAAGTTCGAGCGCTTGCCCGCCGACGGCTCGTCGGTGAAGGCCTTCGTGCGGACCTTCGCGGCCAATACCTGAGCCGACACTGGTGTTTAGGCGCGCGAGCGCCTAGATACCGCGGCTCATGACCACGATCCTCCGCACCCTGCCCAATGGCGTCCGCGTCGTCTGCGACCCGATGCCGGGCCTCGAAACCCTCGCTCTTTCCGTCGTGGCGGGGCGTGGAGCGGCCTATGAGGATCCGGCGCGGTCGGGCTGGTCGCACCTCCTGGAGCACATGGTGTTCAAGGGCGCGGGCGAGCGTTCCTCGCGCGATATCGTCGAGGTCATCGAGAACCAGGGCGGCTCGATCAACGCCGCCACCGGCTATGAGCGCACCAGCTTCCAGGTCCGCGCCCTCAAGGGCGGCCTCGATCTGGGCATGGACGTCATCGCCGACCTGGTGCGCCGTCCGACCTTCGACCCCGCCGACCTGACCCGCGAAAAGCAGGTGGTGAGGCAGGAGATCGCCGAGGCCGCCGACGCGCCCGACGACTATGTCTTCGACCTGATCCAGCGCGCCGCCTGGGGCGACCACCCGGTGGGCCGTCCGATCCTGGGCAGCGACGCCACGGTCGAGGCCGCCACGGTCGAGGCATTGTCAGACTGGCGCGGCCAGCTCTACGCGGCCGACCGCCTGGTGGTGGCCGCCACCGGCGCGGTCGATGAGGCCGAGCTGATGGCCGCCGCCGAGCGGGCCTTCGGCGACCTGCCCGCCACGCCCGGCGCGGCCGTGCCGCAGCCGGCCGCCTTCATCGGCGGCCCGCAGGCCGAGACCCGCAAGCTGGAGCAGGCCCATCTGGTGTTCATGCTTCCCGCCTGCGGCGCGCGCGAGCGGGACTATTTCGCCCTGCGCATCTTCGCCGAGACCCTGGGCGGCGGCATGTCCTCGCGCCTGTTCCAGGAAGCCCGCGAAAAGCGCGGCCTCGCCTACAACATCGACGCCTATGCCGACACCTATGCCGACCATGGCGCGCTGGGCATCTATGCCGGCTGCGCGGCCGGCGACGCGGTCGAGACCGCCAAGGTCTGCGCCGAGGAGCTGGTCAAGCTGGCCCAGCGCATCGACGACGCCGAACTGGCCCGGGCCAAGGCGCAGCTGAAGGCCCACATGTTCATGGCCCGCGAGCAGCCGCTGTCGCGCGCCGAGCAGGGGGCCGGGCAGGTGCTGCTGTTCGACCGCCTCTATCCGACGACCGAGCTGGCCGCCGAGGTCGACGCGGTGACCCCCGCTGACGTCGCGCGCCTCGGCCAGCGCCTGCTGAGCGGCCAGGCCGCCACCGCCGTGCTCGGCGCCAAGTCGTCCCTGAAGGCCGGCGAGGCGTTCAGCAAAGCGTTGTCGTCCAAGCACTGAAATCGGAAGATGCGGCCGTGAATGCTTTGCTGCCGTTCCTGAAGACCCGCCCTCGTCTCCAGCTGGAGGGCCGCGCCGTCTATCTGCGGCCGCCGCGCCCGCAGGACCATCGCGCTTGGGCCGCCCTGCGCGCCAAGTCGCGTCCGTTCCTGGAGCCTTGGGAGCCCACCTGGCCCGAACACGACCTGACCCGGGCCGCGTTTCGCGCCCGACTCGGGGCCTATGCCCGCGAACTTGAGCTGGGCGAGGCCTATCCGTTCTTCATTTTCCGTCGGGAAGACGACGCCCTGGTCGGCGCCGTGCGACTTTTCCACGTGCGACGTGGCGTCGCTCAGACCGGATCGATTGGATACTGGGTCGGCCAGCCTTTTACACGGCAAGGCTTGATGAGCGACGCCGTCCAGACCTTGATCCGCTTTGCTTTCATGGGTCTGGGCCTCCACAGACTTGAAGCCGCGTGCATGCCGCAGAACGCCGCTTCGGCCGCCCTATTACTGAAATGTGGGTTTTCTGAGGAAGGATATGCGCCCGCTTATTTGAAAATTAACGGCGGTTGGCGAGATCATCGTCTGTTCGGCATGGTCGCGCCCGAGTAGGCGCCGCGGCCCGACCGACGAGTTTTTGGGACGGGCATGTCTTTCAAGACGAGTGAACGACGGATCTGGGACACGACCGCCACGCTTGAAGCGTTGGGCGGAGCCGATGTCGCGCTGTGGATCTGGGAGCCCGAAGCCGACCGCTTGCGCCTGAACGGCGCGGCGCGCGCCCTGGGCCTGGGGCCGCTGGCCCCCGAATGTTCTTCCGCCGCCTTCCGGGCCCTGGCCCTGCCGCAGGACCGCGCCCAGGCCGAGGAAGTCCTGAAGATGCGCGAGCCGGGCACGGAAGTCGTCGCCCGCTTCCGCGTGCGTGGCGGCGAGACCTGCCTGTGGCGGGGCGTGTGGCTGGAGGAGGGCGTGCGCGCCGCCGGCGTCGTCGCCCCCGAGACCAAGTTCACCGCGTCCGAGCGCTGCGAGCTGACCGGCCTGCTGGATCGCCGCAGCTTTATCGCCCGCGCCCGCGAACGCCTGCATCAGGACAGCGTGCACGAACTGGTCGTCGCGGACCTGGATCGCCTGCGCCGCCTGAACGAGGCCCTGGGCCACGAGCGCGCCGATCTGGTGCTGGCCGCCCTCGGCTCGCGCCTGGCCGCCGCCTTCCCGGCCGACGCCATCCTGGGCCGCATCGGCGAGGACGAGTTCGCCGTGCTGTGCGAACCCAAGGGCTATGAGCCGGCCGAGCTGCTGCGCCAGGCTCTGGAGCAGCCGCTGCGCGTGGCCGGCTTCGACATCCACCCGACCCTGTCGATCGGCGCGGTCTCGGCCGAAGGCGGGCTGGACGCTCCCGACGCCGCCGAGCTGCTGCGCCGCGCCGAGCTGGCCGTCGAGGCCGCCGCCGCCGCCGGCCGTGGCGGAGCCGCCGCCTATGGCCGCTCGATGGAGACCGACGGCCTGTCGCGCCTGGCCCTGGAAGCCGACCTGCGCGGCGCCATCGCCCGCGGCGAGATCAAGCCCTACTTCCAGCCGGTCGTCCGCCTATCGACGGGCGCCCTGTCGGGTTTCGAGGCCCTGGCCCGCTGGATCCACCCGCGCCGGGGCATGCTGCCGCCCGACGAGTTCCTGCCGCTGATCGAAGAGATGGGGCTGATGAGCGAGCTGGGGGCGCACATGATGCACACCGCCGCCAAGCAGCTGGCCACCTGGCGCGACGCGCACCCGGCGATGGGCGCCCTGACCGTTTCGGTGAACCTCTCGACCGGCGAGATCGACCGTCCCGGCCTGGTGGCCGACGTGGCCGAGACCCTGCGCGTCAACCGCCTGCCGCGCGGCGCCCTGAAGCTGGAAGTCACCGAAAGCGACATCATGCGCGACCCCGAGCGGGCCGCCGTGATCCTCAAGACCCTGCGCGAAGCCGGCGCAGGCCTCGCGCTCGACGACTTCGGCACCGGCTTCTCGTCGCTGTCGTACCTGACGCGCCTGCCGTTCGACACGCTGAAGATCGACCGCTATTTCGTCCGCACCATGGGCAGCAACGCCGGCTCGGCCAAGATCGTCCGCTCGGTCGTCAAGCTGGGCCAGGACCTGGACCTGGAAGTCGTGGCCGAGGGCGTCGAGAACGCCGAGATGGCCCACGCCCTGCAGTCGCTGGGCTGCGACTACGGCCAGGGCTTCGGCTACGCGCCGGCGCTGTCGCCGCAGGAGGCCGAGGTCTATCTGAACGAGGCCTATGTCGACGGCGCGGCCCCGGTGAAGGCGCGCGGCTAAAGATCCTCCCTTTTTTTGGGGGGGCAGAGGGCCGGAGGGGGCAGCGCGGCCTACGCCGAGATGGCCCCCTCAGTCACTCCGTGACAGCTCCCCCAGAGGGGGAGCATCAAGCTCTGCCCGCCGTCGCCGACAGGTGGTCGGCGGTGATTCCCAGCTTGGCCAGCGCCCGGGTCCATTTGTGCGCGTGGTCCTCGTCGAACAGCAGGCCTTCGTCGGCGTCGCAGATCAGCCAGACGTTCTCGCGCAGCTCCTGCTCCAGCTGTCCCGGACCCCAGCCGGCATAGCCCAGGGCCAGCATCGCCTTGCGCGGGCGGTTTAGGCTGGCCATGGCGTCCAGCGCGTCGCGGGTGGCGGTCAGGCCGACGCCGTCGGCCACCGGCAGGGTCGAATCCGGCGAGGTGAAGTCGTCGGTGTGCAGCACGAAGCCGCGCTCGCGCTCCAGCGGGCCGCCTAGCAGGACCAGATCGCTGGGCGCCTGGATCTCGGACTTCACGCCCAGCCGCTCCAGCAGCTCGAACACCGTCAGGCCCTCGACCGGGCGATTGACGGCCAGGCCCATGGCCTGCTCCTCGTCGTGGGCGCACAGATAGAGCACGGTGCGCTCGAAGCGCGGGTCCTCGATGCCGGGCATGGCCACCAGCAGCCGCCCGATCAGGAACTCCCCCTCTTCAAGGTTGGGGTCTTCGTCTTCGATGGTGCTGTCCATCATCAGAGCATTGGCGCGAGGTGTGACGGTTTCAAGTCGCAGAACGTTTTAAAGCGTGCTTGGCGACCGCCCCCGCGAGGGATATTCGAGCAGGCGCAATTCATGCGCACAGAGGACACACCGCCCATGGCGATCAAGGTTGGCGACACGCTGCCCGCGGCGACTTTCATGACCAGCACGGCCGAAGGGCCGGCGCCGATCAGCACCGACGACATCTTCAAGGGCAAGACCGTCGCCCTGTTCGCCGTCCCCGGCGCCTTCACCCCGACCTGCTCGGCCAAGCACCTGCCGGGCTTCAAGGAGAAGGCCGGCGAGCTGAAGGCCAAGGGTGTCGACACGATCGCCTGCGTCTCGGTCAACGACGTCTTCGTGATGAAGGCCTGGGGCAAGGACCAGGGCATCGACGGCGAAGTGCTGCTGCTGGCCGACGGCAACGGCGACTTCACCAAGACCATCGGCCTGGACTTCGATGGTTCGAAGTTCGGCATGGGCCCGCGCTCGCAGCGCTACTCGCTGATCGCCAAGGACGGCGTCGTGACCCAGCTGCACGTCGAGGAAGCCGGCCAGTTCAAGGTCTCGTCGGCCGAGTACCTGCTGGAACAGCTTTAAGCTTCCTCTGAAGTCTCCTCCCCCTCTGGGGGGAGGTGGCCCAGAGGGCCGGAGGGGGCAGCTCGGCCTAGGCCCAGATGGCCCCTCAGTCGGCTTCGCCGACAGCTCCCCCAGAGGGGGGAGCAGTAATCGCTTCGTGCAGCGCCTGGATCCGCTTGTTGAGCGCCCCCAGGTCCTCGCCTTCCATGCCGGACCGCTCCAGCAGCGCGTCGTTCAGGCATCCCGAGCGGCCCAGCAGGGCGCGCCCGGCTTCCGTCAGCGTCACATCGACCTTGCGCTCGTCCTCGAGCCCGCGCCGCCGCGCGACCAGGCCGGCGGCCTCCAGGCGCTTGACCAGAGGGGTCACGGTGCTGGACTCCAGGTCCAGTCGCGCGGCGATGCCGCCGATAGTGATCCCTTCACCGGCTTCACCCAGCACGTTCAGCACCAGGTACTGCGGATAGGTCAGGCCCAGCGCGTCCAGCAGGGGCTTGTAGGCGCGGGTGATCGCCATGCTGGTGGCGTACAGCGTGAAGCAGATCTGCTGGTCCAGCGGGTGCGGGGAGGGGCTCTTCGTTGTCATGGATCCTTCTTATCACAAAAAAGAATATCGCGATAAATAAAATGCTGGACAGCGTCGCGGCGACGGCCTAGATCAATCTACATATCGCGATAATGATTATCGCGAATAGGAAATGAGGGTTGATCCATGAGCCAGTCGAACCAAGCTTCCCGTCGCGGCGTGATGACCGCCGGCTTCGGTCTCGCCGCCGTGGCGGCCGCCTCGCTGGGCCAGAGCGCCCAGGCCGCGACCCCGAAGGCTGCCGCTACGCCGCACGCCGCGAACCGCGCCCAGAGCGGCTTCGTCACCGTCCAGGACGGCGTCCAGATCTTCTACAAGGACTGGGGTCCCAAGGACGCCCAGCCGATCGTCTTCCACCACGGCTGGCCGCTCAGCGCCGACGACTGGGACGCCCAGATGATGTTCTTCCTGCTGAAGGGCTATCGCGTCATCGCCCACGACCGCCGCGGCCACGGCCGCTCGACCCAGACCGACACCGGCAACGAGATGGACACCTACGCCGCCGACGTCATCGCCCTGGCCGACCATCTGGACCTGAAGAACGCCATCCACGTCGGTCACTCGACCGGCGGCGGTGAAGCCATCCACTACGCCGCCCGCGCCAAGCCGGGCCGGCTGGGCAAGGTCGTGCTGATCGGCGCCGTGCCGCCGACCATGCTGAAGACCGCCAAGAACCCGGGCGGCCTGCCGATCGAGGTGTTCGACGGCTTCCGCTCGGCCCTGCTGGCCGACCGCGCCGAGTTCTATCGTCAGATCCCCGCCGGGCCGTTCTTCGGCTTCAACCGTCCCGGCGCCAAGGTCAGCCAGGGCCTGGTCGACAACTGGTGGCGCCAGGGCATGATGGGTTCGATCAAGGCCCACTACGACTGTGTCACGGCCTTCTCGGAGACGGACTTCACCGACGACCTGAAGAAGGTCGATGTCCCGGTCCTGATCATGCACGGCGAGGACGACCAGATCGTCCCGATCGCCGACAGCGCCCACCTGGCCATCAAGCTGGTCAAGAAGGGCACGCTGAAGACCTATCCGGGCCTGCCGCACGGCATGGCGTCCACCCACCCGGAAATCATCAACGCCGACCTGCTGGCCTTCTTCAAGGCCTAAGGCTCACACAAAGCTTGTCGTCCCGGCCGTAGCGAAGCGGAGAGCCGGGACCCAGGGTCAACCGCACTGCGTCGGCCCCTGGGTCCCGGACAGCCTCTGCGAGGCTTCCGGGATGACAGGTGTTTTTGAGCTTGTGGGCCTTAAGCCCCCAGCACTTCCGGCGTCATCGCCTCCAGGTCGGCCGCGCCCAGCATGACGCCGGCCGCCGCGCCCGGGACCTGGGCCAGCACGCTTTCGGCGAAGACACGAGCCAGGGCCCGCTTGCTCTCGGCCCAGGCCGCATCGGCCTCGCCCGAAGCCGCCAGAGCGCCCTTGGCCAGCATCCAGCCGCCGACCACATCGCCGAGCAGCTTCAAATAGGCCGTGGCGCCCGACAGGGCGTCCGGCATCGACTTGGCGCGGCGCTCGACCAGCCAGGCCGTCGCCGAGGCGGCGGCGTCGAGAGCGGCGCCCAGGCGCAGGCCGACGGCCTTGAGGTCCGAGGCGTTGAGGGCGTCGATGGTGTCGCGGATGTCGTCCATCAGGTCGGCCATGGCCTGGCCTTCGCCCATCATCAGCTTGCGGCCCACCAGGTCGATCGCCTGGATGCCGTTGGTGCCTTCGTAGATCGGGGCGATACGGGCGTCGCGATAGTGCTGGGCCGCGCCGGTCTCCTCGATGAAGCCCATGCCGCCGTGGATCTGCACGCCTTGCGAGGCGACCCAGACGCCGACATCGGTCGACCAGGCCTTGGCGATCGGCGTCAGCAGCTCCTCGCGCAGCTTGGCGGTTGCGCGGGTCGCCTCATCCGTCGCGGCGCGCGACAGGTCGGCGGCGACGGCGGTCGACAGGCAGATGCCGCGCGCGGCCTCGATATGGGCCTTCATCAGCACCAGCGAGCGGCGCACGTCCGGATGGTCGAAGATGCGGGTCGGGCTGGCGCCGGTCCAGGCCGAGCGGCCCTGGACACGCTCCTGGCTGAAGTTCAGGGCCTGCTGGTAGGCGCGCTCGGCGATGGCCACGCCTTGCGCCCCCACCTGCAGGCGGGCGGCGTTCATCATCACGAACATGTTGGGCAGGCCCTGGCCCAGACCGCCGACCAGTTCGGCCTTGGCGCCCTCGAACAGCATCACGCAGGTGGGCGAGCCGTGAATGCCCAGCTTGTGCTCCAGCCCGCCGACGCGCACGGCGTTGGCCTCGCCCAGCTTGCCGTCGGCGTCGACCAGCACCTTCGGCGCCAGGAACAGCGAGACGCCCTTCACGCCGGGAGGCGCGTCGGGCGTGCGGGCCAGGATCAGGTGGACGATGTTGTCGGTCGCGTCGTGGTCGCCCCAGGTGATGAAGATCTTCTGGCCGGTGATCTTCCAGCCGCCGTCGCCATCGGGGGTGGCCATGGTGGTCAGAGCGGCCAGATCTGAACCAGCCTGCGGTTCAGTGAGATTCATAGTGCCGGTCCATTCGCCGGACACCAGTTTCGGCAGGTAGACATGCTTCTGATGATCGGAGCCGCAAAGCTCCAGCGCCTCGATCGCCCCCAGGCTCAGCATGGGGCACAGGCCGAAGGCCATGTTGGAGGCCTGGATCATCTCCAGCACCGCCACTTCCAGCGTCTTGGGCAGGCCCTGGCCGCCGTGCTCGACCGGCGCGGCCAGGCTGGCCCAGCCGCCTTCGGCAAATTGCTTGTAGGCGTCGGCGAAGCCGGGCGCGCTGCGGACCACGCCGTTCTCCAGCTTGGCGCCGACCAGGTCGCCCTGGCGGTTCAGCGGGGCCAGCACATCGGCGGCGAAGGCGCCGGCCGCTTCCAGCACGGCGGCGACTGTGTCGGCGTCGGCCTCGGGGAAGACATCGGCCAGCCGCCCGAAATCCGCCGCATGTCGCAGCGAGAAGGCGAGGTCGCGAACGGGGGCGCGATAGGTCATGGCCGATACTCCAAAGGGACGGCGACCTGTTTAGGCGGGGTGACGCAACGTCGCCAAGGCGTCTTTGTGGGGGAGATCACGGGCTCGTGATCAGCTGGACCTTTAAAGCCGTGTTGGAGTGCCTAGATCGGGGAACTGCAACTAGTGCTGTTGTAATTCCTTTCCTGGAGCCCTCCCCGATGTATCGTCCCTACGCCTATGCCGCGCTCGCCGTGGCCCTTTTCACGGCCCCCGCCGCGCTGGCCGCGCCGGGCGTCTCGTCGGTGAAGCCAACCGACCTGCCGGCCGGCCACTACGTGCTGGACAAGACCCACGCCTCGGTCGTGGCCAAGCTCAAGCACATGGGTTTCTCGAACTACCAGTTCCGCTTCACCAAGGTGGACGCCGAGTTCCACTATGACCCGAAGACCCCGGAAGCCGCCAAGATCAACGTCACGATCGATCCGGCCTCGGTCGACACCGCCACCGGCGGCGACGCCTTCGGTCTGAAGTTCAACAAGGAACTGGCCGGCGACGGCTGGCTGGAAGCCGCCAAGTATCCGACCGTGACCTTCGTCTCGACCGCCGTGAACGTCGGCGACGGCCAGCACGGCACGGTGACGGGCGACCTGACCCTGCACGGCGTGACCAAGCCGGTCACCCTGGACGTCACCTTCAACGGCGTCGGCTCGGGCATGATCCCGCTGCAGACCCGCACGGGCTTCTCGGCCAGCACCACGATCAAGCGTTCGGACTTCGGCGTCAGCAAGTACGTGCCGCTGGTCGGCGACGACGTGACCCTGAACATCGAAGTCGAATTCGAAAAGAAGTAAGAAATCCACCAAGGGATCTGGGAGATGTCCATGGCCGCGAGCCGTACGCGCTACACGACGGTGGCGATCGTCATTCACTGGCTGATCGCCGCGGCCATCATCTTCCAGATCATCCTGGGCTGGCGGATGGGTGACGGGCCCAAGGGCCCGACGACCTACGCCCTGTTCCAGCTGCACAAGTCGATCGGCATCACCATCCTGCTGCTCAGCCTGGCGCGGCTGGCCTGGCGGCTGTTCAACAAACCGCCGGCCCCGCCCGAGGGCCAGCCGAAGTGGGAGCGGACGGCGTCCACGCTGGTCCATGTCGGCTTCTACGTGATCATGATCGGCCTGCCGCTGACGGGCTGGATCCTGGTGTCGACCAGCCGCGTGCCGATCCCGACCCTGCTCTACGGCGCGATTCCGTGGCCGCACATTCCGGGCCTGCCCGAGCTGGCCGCCGGTCCCAAGCACCTGTGGCACGAGATCGGCGAACTGGGCCACGGCGTGCTGGTCAAGGTCACCTATCTGCTGCTGGCCCTGCACCTGGGCGCGGTCGCCAAGCACCAGATCCTCGACAAGGACGAAGTGCTCGGAAACATGGCCCCCGGCGCCAAGCCGGGCCTGAAGGAGCCGCGCGCCTGGCTCGCCGCCGCCGGTCTGGTCGCCGTGATCGCCGCCGGCTACCTCTACATGCCCGCGACCAAGGCCAAGCCCGCCGCGCCGGCCCCGGCCGCTGAACCCGCGCCTGTCGAAGCGCCAGCCCCCGTCGCCGCCCGGTCGGCTGAAGCCGCCCCGCCCGCCGTCGAGGCTCCCGCGCCGGTCGCCGAACTGAAGGACCCCGTCGCCTGGACCGTCCAGAAGGGCTCGACCCTGGGCTTCTCCGCCACCTGGTCGGAGAACGCCATCGAAGGCCGCTTCAAGACCTGGACCGCCGACATCCTGTTCTCGCCGGACGCCCTGGATCGCTCGAAGCTGACCGTGGCCATCGACACCGCCTCGGTCGACACCGGCGACGCCCAGCGCGACCAGAGCCTGCCCAGCGGCGACTTCTTCGACACCGCCGAGCATCCGAAGGCGACCTTCACCGCCACGAAGTTCCGCAAGACCGGCGAGGGCAAGTTCGTCGCCGACGGGACCCTGGACCTGCGCGGCGTGAAAAAGCCGCTCAGCCTACCGTTCTCTCTGAAGATCGACGGCGACACGGCGACCGCGCGGGGTGTAACGACCCTGGACCGGACGACGTTTGGAGTTGGGCAGGGCGAATGGGCGTCGACGGACGAAATCGCGGCGAAGGTGAAGGTCAGCTTCAGCCTGACCGCCAAGAAGAAGTAGAGGCCGCCGCTGGCGCCCTGCGCGCCGGCGGGCTGATCATCCTGCCGACCGAGACGGTCTATGGGCTCGGGGCCGACGCCTCGAACCCGGCGGCCGTGGCGGCGATCTTCGAGGCCAAGGGCCGTCCGCGCTTCAACCCGCTGATCGCCCACGTCGCCGATTTGGAGACCGCCGCGCGGATCGCCGACTTCGACGACCGCGCCTGGGCCCTGGCCCGCGAGTTCTGGCCGGGCCCGCTGACCATCGTCGCGCCGATCAAGGACAGCGCCGCCGTCTGCGACCTGGCCCGCGCCGGCCTCGACACCGTGGCCATCCGCGTGCCGGGCCATCCGGTCTCACGAGCCGTGCTGGAGGCGTTCGGCGGCGCGGTCGTCGCGCCCTCGGCCAACCGCTCGGGCCGGCCCAGCCCGACCACCTATGCCGACGCCATCGCCGAGACCGGCGACCAGGCCGCCGCCGCCCTGGACGGCGGGCCGTGCGCCGTGGGCCTGGAATCGACTGTGGTCTCGGTCCTGGGCGGTGAAGCGCGCCTGCTGCGGCCCGGCGCCGTCACCCGCTTCCAGCTGCAACGGATCGTCGGGCCGCTGGCCGAAGCCGAGGACGACGCCAAGCGCTCGCCGGGTCGTCTAGCCTTGCACTACGCCCCCGACGCCCCCGTGCGGATCAACGCCAAGACGCCCGAGGCCGGCGAGGCCTATCTGGCTTTCGGGACCTGGCCGGAAAGTCCGCGCGTTTTCAACCTCAGCCCGGCCGGCGATCTCGCCGAAGCCGCCGCCAACCTTTTCGCGTACCTGCGCGCCGCCGACCGTCTGCGCCCCTCGGCCATCGCCGTCGCGCCGATCCCGGAAGACGGCCTGGGCGAAGCGATCAATGACCGGCTGCGTCGCGCCGCCGGCTTCGTAGGATAGACCGATGAAGAGCAAGTCCCGGATCATGTACGTCGAGGACAAGTCCAAGGGCGTCAACGGGCCGGCGCGGATCGGGCTGGTCGCCTCGTCCAAGAGCGGCGAGACCCTGCACTATGCCGGCCAGACCTTCTTCGCGCTGCGCCACTCGGGCCTGAAGGCCAACTTCCAGGACAGCGTCACCGGCCATCCCTACTGGATCGCCCGGGCGCGCAAGGACGGCGCCGACCGACTGTTCAAGGGCGCGGGCGATCCGGCCGTGATCGACGACAATGTCCGCGAGGAATATTGGCGCGACATCCGCGGCATCCCCGACCCGGCGGCGAGCTAGGCTAGCGCCGAGCGGATGTCAGTGCGGCTGAAGTCGTCGCCCTTGTAGAGCAGGGGCGCGTCGAGGGTCTTGGCCAGGGCGTAGGCGAAGCAGTCGGACAGGTTCAGCCGCGCGGGATGCTGGCCCTTGCCGTAGCGCAGATAAGCGTCGAGCGCGGCGGTGTCGATGATGGGGTTTCTGGCGATCACGATGCGATACATGCCGAGCCAGTCATCCAGATCGTCACGAGACAGGATGAGGTCGCGTCCGAGAAGCACGATGCCCAGTTCGACGTAGGTCATCGGCGACATCACGGCTTCATCGGCCTTTTCAAGCGCATCGATGAAGGCGTCGCATTCCGGTTCATCAAGGGCGATGGCCACCAGCGCCGAGGTGTCGACCACCACCGTCACGGTTTATAGTCATCCAGGCCGGGGATGAAGTTGATCTCGTCGTAGTCCGCCTGTGTAGGCGGCGAGATCAGACCAGCGCGCGCCTTTGGGGTGAAGAGGTGACGCGTAAGCGCCTTCATGACCTCGGGACTGCGCGGCGCATGCTTCGGTTTCTCCTGCCGCTTGGCCGCCAGTCGTTCCTTCACGGCGATCTCGATCGCCGTCGTCAGGCTTTCGCCGGTCAGCTCGGCCAGTTCGCGCACAGCGCGCTCGGCCTCCGGGTTCTTTATCAGGATGCCCATGCGCGCCTCCATATATACCGCAGTATATACTGACAGCCGCCCCCTTGGAAGCGTATCGTCCCACGCCATGACCAAGCCCGTTCCCGCCGATGTCGTCTCCCGGATCAAGGCCGTGCTCGGCGAGGGTGGCTGGAGCCAGGACCCGGACGTGCTGGCCCCGCACCTCGTCGAATGGCGTGGCCGCTGGCGGGGCGAGACGCCGCTGCTGGTGACGCCGCGCACGACCGCCGAGGTCGCCGCCGTGGTCGGCATCTGCGCGGCCGAGGGCGTGGCGATCACGCCTCAAGGCGGCAATACCGGCCTCGTCGCCGGCCAAATCCCGCACGGCGAAATCCTGCTCTCCACCCAGAAGCTGAAGGCGGTCCGCGACGTCGATCCGCTGGACGACGCCATGGTGCTGGAGGCGGGCGTGACCCTCTACGAAGCCCATCAGCAGGCCGCTCGCGTGGGTCGCCGCTTCACGGTCGGCGTGGCCTCGGAAGGCTCGTGCACGATAGGCGGGCTGATCTCGACCAACGCCGGCGGCACGGCCGTGCTGCGCTACGGCATGATGCGCGAGCAGGTGCTGGGCATCGAGGCCGTCTTGCCCAATGGCGAGATCTGGAACGGCCTCAAGCGGCTGCGCAAGGACAACACCGGCTACGACCTCAAGCAGCTCTTGATCGGCGCCGAGGGCACGCTGGGGATCGTCACCGCCGCCTCGCTGAAGCTGCATGCGCCTCTGGCCTCGCGGGCCGTGGCGGTCGTGGGCCTGAACTCGCCGGCCGACGCCATCCAGCTTCTGGCCCGGGCCAAGGACGAGACCGGCGGCGCGGTCGAGGCCTTCGAGCTGATGGGCCTGCTGGGCTTCGCTCTCACCATCCGCAACGTGCCGGGCCTGCGCGATCCGTTGCCCAGCGAGCATCCCTGGTACGTGCTGATCGAGATCGCCAGCGGCGAGCCGGGCGCGGCCGAGGCGGCGCTGGAGCGGCTGCTGGCCAAGGCCCTGGGCGATGGCCTGATCGCCGACGCCGCGGTCGCCCAGACCGAAACCCAGATCAAGACCTTCTGGCACATCCGCGAGGGCCACTCGGCCGGCCAGAAGCCCGAGGGCGCGGTGTGGAAGCACGACATTTCGGTGCCGGTCTCGAAGATCCCCGCCTTCATCGAGCAGGCCGATGCGGCGCTGGAGGAGGCTTTCCCCGGCGTGCGGATCATCGCCTTCGGCCATGTCGGCGACGGCAATGTCCACTACGATGTGCTGAAACCCGTCGGCGCCGACGACGACGCCCATGATGCGATGCGCGAGCAGGGGGCCAAGATCGTCCACGACATCACCGCCGGCTTCTCGGGCTCGATCAGCGCCGAGCACGGCCTGGGGGCGATGAAGACGGCCGAGGCCCTGACCTACAAGGACCCGATCGAGGTCGCGGCCCTGCGCGCGATCCGAGGCGCGCTGGACCCCAAGCGGATCATGAATCCGCGGGTGTTGTTCTAGGCCTGCTTGCCGGCCTGAGCGCGTTTGTGGGCCCGCAGCAACAGCAGGGCGATGACCACGAACGCGCCCGCCGGCACGGTGGCCTTGTAGAACCCGGCCTGGAAGCCGGGACCCAGGATGTTGATCGCGGCGGGGATGAAGCCCCACTTGCCGGTCGACGCCTGCATCCAGAAGGCGCCGACCCCGACGAAGCACATCAGCGCCCACATGACGCGGAATCGTAGCCCGCGCTCGCGGACCGTCATCAACAGCGCCACGATCATCGGCAGCGGCCAGGCGAGGGCGGCGATCAGGCCAAGGGTCTGGGTCATGGAGGCTGCATAGCCGTCCCGCTCTACTGGGTCGAGCTGCCTTCACCGTTGCTCAACTCCTAGGCGTCATAAGCGACGCCGGGGAGCCTGTCAGGCGGGGGAAGATCATGAAGCTCGGTTTGGTCGCGACAGTGTCGGCTTGCGTCCTGCTCAGCGCCTGCGCGTCGGTGACGCGCGGCTCGACCGACGCCTGGGAGGTCAACAGCGACCCCATCGGCGCGCGGGTCGAGACCACCAACGGCTTCCAATGCGACGCCACGCCTTGCGCGATCCGCATGAAGCGCAAGAGCGAGTTCGTCGCGACGGTGACCAAGCCGGGCTACCGGCCGGCCACCATCTCGGTCACCCACAAGACCGCCAAGGCCGGCGCCGCCGGCATGGCCGGCAATGTCCTGGTCGGCGGCCTGATCGGGGTCGTCGTCGACTCCTCGACCGGCGCCACCCAGGACCTCGTGCCCAATCCGGCGTTCGTGAAGCTGGAGCGGGCCGGGCCGTACGACCGGTTCGCCGAGGCGCCGCAGCAGGACTTCGCGCCGCCGCCCGAGCCGATGCCGCAGCCGGCCTATGCGCCGCCGCCGCCCGAGCCGGCCTACAGGCCCGCGCCGCCTCCGCCGCCTCCGCCGCCCCCGGTCTACCGGCCGACCCCGCCG
>NZ_JBWKZF010000009.1:197870-207672 GCF_059424195.1 Caulobacter sp. GW456-12-1-14-TSB4 | reverse complement strand
ACCCCGTCGATCCCGGTCCGCCCGCGTCTCCCCTCCCAGCGGCGCGGGCCGGGACGAACCTTTCCCCAAGATGCTAAGCCCGTTCCGTATCCCCACGGAGCGTTCCCATGCCGATCCAGGCCCTGCGCGCCCAACTGCCCGCCTACGCCAAGGACATCGCCCGTAACCTGGAGGTCCTGGCCGGCGAGACGGTGCTGGACGATGTCGCCAAATGGAGCTGCTTCGTCGCCAGCGCCTGCGCGGCCGGCGAGCCCGAGACCCTGCACGCCATCACGATGGCCGCGCGCGAGGCGGGCCTGTCGCCGCAAGCCCTCGATGAGGCCAGGACAGCGGCGGCGACCATGGCCATGACCAATGTCTATTTCCGCGCCGTCCACCTGATGACCGCGACCCAATATGAGCATCTGCCCTCGCGCCTGCGTTTCGGCCGCGATCACGCGACGGCCTACGAGCTCTGCTGCATGGCGGTGTCGGCGATCAACGGCTGCGGCGCGTGCCTCGACAGCCATGAAGCCGAGCTGCGTCGGCGCAGCGTGGAGCCGGTCCAGATCCAGACCGCCCTGCGCATCGGCGCCGTGGTCAACGCCGTCGCCCGGGTCATCGGCGCCGAGATCTCGGATCGTCCCCAGTTTTCGGGCGTTTGAAAGCTATCCGCGACGCCGCGTCGCGGCCGCAAAGCACCGGCGGCCCCTCGACATTCACCTTGCCCGTAAACTAAGTTGTTAACCTCTGGGTAAGAGATTCGCGGCGTCCGCAAGCGACCTGTCAGGTCGCGATGGACTCGCACGGGGCGAAAGTGGGCGACATGAGACTGCTGTCGAAGAATTCTCGCGACAACAAGAACGGCAAACCGGTCGTTCTGGGTGAGGACACCCAGGTCGAGACCGTGCAGCATCAGATCGAGTCCACCCAGGCGATCGGTCAACGCTACGAGACCATTCATGGCGGCCTCGACAGCATCGGCCGCGTCATGGAGCATCTTCGCGCCATCGAGCCGCTGATCGCCGAAATCCGGGGTCCGGTCGCCCAGGAGTTCGACGCCCGCCGCGCCGAGCACGCCGAGCTGATCGCCCTGCGCGCCAACTACGACCACGCCCAACGTCAGGTCGCCCAGATCCAGGCCGAGGAGCGCGACGTCAGCGCCCGCCTGTCCGCCGCCGAAACCGCTCTGGGCGAGTCGGACGCCCGCCGTCAGACCCAGGACGCGGCGCTCGAAGACAACGCCCTCGAGATCGACCGCCTGCGCAACGCCCTGCTGCAGTCGGACCTCAAGGTCTCCAGCCTCGACGCGTCCTTGCGCGACTCCAACGCCCGCATCGAACACCTGGTGCAGGACGTCGAAGGCCTGCGCGTCCAGGCCCAGGACATCGACACCCGTCGTGGCGACGCCGAGGCCTCGCTGGCCCGCGCCAACCAGGACAACGCCCTGCTGGGCGAGGAAGCCGCGACCCTGAAGAAGCGCGTCGATCAGGCCGGCCTGGACGTGGCCCGCCTGTCGCGCATCGAGACCGACCTCGAAGCCCAGCTGGCCGGCGAACGCGCCCGCGTCCAGGCGATCGAGAATGCTCTGCACGCCCACCAGACCGACGGCGGCCGCATCATCCGTGGCCTGGAAAGCCAGGTCGAAGCCTCGCGCGCCGAAATCTCGGCGCTGCAGACCCGCCTGGAAACCTCCACGGGCCGCGCGGACAAGCTGGAAGAGATGAACGGCCAGATCTCGGCCCGTCTCGCCGAGTCCTCGGCCCACCAGAAGGCCGTCGAGCGCCGCGCCGGCGATCTCAATGTCGCCCTGGAACGCGCCCTCGACCGCATCCGTACGCTGGAAGAAGAGTCGGACGGCCTGCGTCAACGCCACGCCGGCGTCGACACCGCCCGCGCCACGGCGATCGAACGCGCCGACCAGCTGGCCAAGAGCACCGTGGCCCAGGACAAGGCCATGAAGCGCGCCGAGGAGCGGGCCCAGCAACTGCGCACCCGTCTCGACGGCATGCAGGAAGCCCAGGACCAGCTGCGCCGCGAACACGAGGACAAGGTCGCCGACCTGCAAGCCACGATCGAGCGCCTCACCTCGGAAGCCGCCTTGGCCGAAGGCGCCCTGGAAGCCGCCCGTCGCGATCGCTCGCGTCTGCAGATGGCCCTCCTGGGGGCTTCGGACGACGGGATGGCGGAAAGCGCTTAATTCAAACGCCGTCTTCCCGGCGAAAGCCGGGACCCAGATGCAAGAGCGCCCGCGACACCGAGAGGTTCGCGGGCGTTTCTGCATGCGGCTCCGAGGTCTACGATCTGGGCCCCGACTTTCGCCGGGGAAATCCGGAGGAGGGGTTAGCGCGCCGCCTCGCTCGCCGCCTTCAGCCCGGCCACCTGCTGACCGAGCACGCCATCGACCGGCGCGGCGATCTTGTCCAAGCCGCCTCGGAAGTAACCGCCAACATCGTAGGTGACGGTCACGGTCGTCGCGCCGTCTTTCTCCGCCAACAGGAAGGTCAGCGCGCCCGACGCGCCGGAGCTCTGCATCGGTCCCAGCGCGCCAGTCAGAACCAGCTTTTGCCCCGGCGCGGCATTGACCGTGGTCATGTGCAGCACCGAGCCGCCGTTCGGCAGCCGCTCGCAGAAACAGCCGCCCGAGGCCGCGCCCAGCGACAGGTTGGCGGCCGAGCCCGACCAGGTATGGGCAGAGGCCCACCACTTGGCCGGCGTCACCAAGGTGGCCCAGACCACGCCGGCCGGCGCGGCGATCACGACCTGATGCCGGACCTCGAAGCCGTTGGGCTGAGCATCCACGACCTCGGCCCGCGCCGAACCCGCGGCCAGCAGCGTCAGAGCGGCGGCGATCATCATCTTCATGCGAGGTCCCTCCCGACCCGAGGGTGAGGGCAGGGACGGGCGGGCGTCAACGCTGGCCGTCCTATTCGATCGGGGAGCTGACCGCCGCGCCGCCGGCCTTCAGCCGATCCAGCACGCCGTTGGCCGGCAGCAGGAAGCCCAGATCGACCACCGCCACCGTGACGCCGGGACGCTTCAGCGCGTCGGTCATGGCGTCGGTCGTCTGGTCGACGCCCTTGTCCAGCAAGGCCGCCCCGCCCGGCGCCCGCAGCAGGCAGCGCTGGGCGCCGCTGGCGCGATAGCGGGCGCGGACCGAGGCGAGGTCGCCCTGCGCCCAGTCCTGGCCGATCGTCGTGGAATGGGCGCCGTCATAGGCGATCTCGTCCAGGGCCACGCGCAGGCAGTAGAGCTGGTCCTCGGGCGAGAGCTTGGCGGCGATGGAGGTCACCGCGCTCATCCGATACTGGCCGACCGCCTTGACCTTCAGCTTGCGGGCCTTGGCCATGCGCTCGACCGTGCTGATCGGCTTGGCTTCGGAGAGACCCGCCGCCTGGCGGAAGTCCGACAGCAGCAGGAAGCCCGCCACGCCCGGCTTCCAGTTCTTGTAGTCGCCCGCGCCCTTGCGGGCCTGGGTGCGGGATTCCACGAAGCGGGCCTTCAGGTCCGCCGGCAGCTGGTCCTCGAGATTCTTGCCCATCGGCTGGCGCAGACCGCCGCCGAAGCTGAGCAGGAAGCCCGCCGCCTGGGTGACGCCGACCGCCGCTTGGGGCGGGACCAGCACCAGGCTGGCCTTGTCCAAGGCCTTGTTCAGGCGCGGGCTTTCCCACTTCAGCTGGTGGGGCAGGGGTGTGGCCGAGCCGAGGATGTAGAGCTTGGCGCCGTCCTTCTCGACCAGCCAGACCGCCGGCCCTCGCGGCTTGGCCACCACGGTCAGCTCGGCGACCACCGCGCTCTCGTCCTGGGCCGGCGCCTGGCCGAGTTCTACGACTGGCGGCGGAGGCGGGGTGGTCTGGCCGGAAATCAGCAGGGACAGGGCTAGAGCGGCGGACGCGACCATCGAAACTCCTTCAGCCCCCGAGCCCCTTTAGCCCTTCTCCCGTGGCGGGAGAAGGGCTTGGGTCTTGTCGCTTACGCTCCGGCCGGGACCGGGAAACCGCGCTTGCGCATCAGGGCCCCGATCTTCACGTCGCGGCCGCGGAAGGCGCGGAACTGGTCCACCGGATCGACGGTGTTGCCCTTCGACATGATGGTCTCGTAGAGGCGCTTGGCGGTCGGCTTGTCGTAGAACTTGCCCGGCGCCTCCTCGAAGGCCTCGGCGACGTCGGCGGTCAGGGTGTCGGCCCACAGATAGCTGTAGTAGCCGGCCGAATAGCCGTCGGACGAGAACACGTGGCCGAACTGCGGGGTGCGGTGACGCATGACGATCTCATGCGGCATGTTCAGCTTGGCCAGCTCCTCGCGCTCGAACTTGTCCGGATCGATGTCCACATCACCGGCCAGGTGCAGCTTCATGTCGATCAGGGCCGAGGCCAGGTATTCGGTGGTGCCGAAGCCCTCGCCGAACTTGCCGGCGGCGGCGATCTTGTCGACCAGGGCCTGCGGGATCGGCTTGCCGGTCTGATAGTGCAGGGCGAACTGGTTCAGCACCTGCGGCGTCGGCAGCCAGTGCTCGTTCAGCTGGCTGGGGAACTCGACATAGTCGCGGGCCACGGCGGTGCCCGACACCGACGGATAGGTGGCGTTGGCGTTCAGGCCGTGCAGGGCGTGGCCGAATTCGTGGAACAGGGTGGTGGCGTCGTCCCAAGAGATCAGCAGGGGCTCGCCGGGCTTGCCCTTGATGAAGTTGGAGTTGTTCGAGACGATCGTGGTGACCTCGCCCTTGAACCGCTCCTGGGTGCGATAGGCGTTCATCCACGCGCCCGAGCGCTTGCCCGGACGGGCATAGGGGTCGAAGTACCACAGGCCGACATGCTTGCCGGCGCGGGTCACCTCATAGACCGTGATGTCCTCGTGATAGACGGGGATGCCTTCCAGCTTCTTGAACTGGAAGCCGTACAGTTGGCCCGAGGCCCAGAACATGCCCTCGCGCAGCTTGTCCAGCTGCAGGTACGGCTTCACCTCGTTCATATCGAGGGCGTACTTCGCCAGGCGGACCTTCTCGGCGTAGAAGCGATAGTCCCACGGCTCCAGCTTGAAGCCGCCGTTCTCTTTATCGATGATCGCCTGCATGTCGGCGACGTCGATGGCGACCTGGGCGATGGCCGGGGTCCACACCGCCTCCATCAGCGCCATGGCGTTCTCGGGCGTCTTGGCCATGGCGTTCTCGAGGTGCCAGTGGGCGTGGGTCTGGTAGCCCAAGAGCTTGGCGCGCTCGACACGTAGCTTCAGGATCTTGGCGATGATGGCGTTGTTGTCGGTCGCGCCGCCGTTGTCGCCGCGGTTGACGAACGCGCGCCAGACCTTCTCACGCGCCGAGCGGACCGGCGAGGCGGCCAGGAACGGGTCGACGCTGGAGCGGGTGTTCACGATGATGAACTTGCCCGGCAGCTTGCGCGAGGCGGCGTTCGAGGCGGCGGCGGCCTTCAGGCCTTCCGACAGGCCAGCCAAGTCGGCGTCCGACAGCTCGATCCAGGTGCTCTCGTCGGCCAGCAGGTTCTGGCTGAACTTGGTGTAGAGGCCGGCCAGCTCGGTGTTGATCGCGCCGACGCGGGCCTTGGCCTCGGGCGAGAGCTTGGCGCCCGAGCGCACGAAGTTGCGATAGTAGATCCACAGCACGCGCTGCTGTTCCGGCGTCAGCTTGGCCTTGTCCGGCGAATTGTAGACGGCCTCGACGCGGGCGAAGAGGGCGACGTTCTGGTTGATCTTGTCGCCATGGGCCGAGAGCTTGGGATCCATCTCTTCCTCGACCTTCTGGAACTCCGGCGTACTCATGGTCGAGCCCCAGATGCCGTAGAAGGTCGAGACGTCGTTCAGCATCCGGCCGGAGTCTTCCAGCGCGCCGATGGTGTTGTCGAAGGTCGGCGCGGCCTTGTTGGCCGTGATCGCGTCGATCTCGGCCAGGTTCTTGGCCATGGCCGTTTCCAGGGCCGGCTTGAAGTCGGCGACCTTGACCTTGTCGAAGGCCGGCACGCCGCCATAGGGGCCAACCCACTTCTGGGTCATGGGATTAGCGCCTTGGGCCATGGACAAGCTCGGATTGAGGGCGGCGACCGCGCCGGTGGCGGCGGCTGAAGCAAGGAACGTACGACGTTGCACGGAGTGTCTCCGGTGAAGATTTGGACGCGACCCTAACAAGGTTCCAGGGCGTGTCACATGACAGGGCTGTAACCTTCTTCGATCCGTGCCCAGTCCGTGGACGACGCCCGGTTTGGCGGCTACAGCTTTGGCCATGATCGGCGTCTTCGACTCCGGCGTGGGCGGCCTCTCGGTCCACCGCGCCCTCGTGCAGCGTCTGCCCCAGGCGGACTTCACCTATCTGGCCGACCAGGCCCACGCGCCCTATGGCGTGCGGACCGGCGAGGACATCGTCGAGCTGACCAAGGCCGGCTGCATCCGCCTGTTCGACCGCGGCGCCAGCCTGGTCGTCCTGGCCTGCAACACCGCCTCGGCCATCGCGCTGCGCCGCCTGCAGCAGACCTGGCTGCCGGGGTATCGGAAAGAGATCGGACGGCCGGTCAACATCCTGGGCATCATCGTGCCGACCATCGAGAAGGCCACCGGCCTGCCGTGGGAGCACGAGGCCGAGCGGCGTGGCGACAAGGTCGAGCAACTCGATATCCTCGGCGTCTTCGCCACCCCGGCCACGGTCCGCTCGCGCGTTTACGAGATCGAGATCGACAAGCGCAAACAGGACCTGGCGGTGTTCTCTGAACCCTGCCCGGAGCTGGTGCCGCTGATCGAGCACGACGCCTCGGTGGTCGAGCTGGCCAAGGCGGTCGAGAGCCACGTCCAGGCCCTGAAGACCCGCATCGGCCGCTATCCGCACCGCGTGGTGCTGGGCTGCACCCACTACGAGATCATCGCCGACCTGTTCCGCGCGGCCTTGCCGGCGGGTACGCCGCTGATCCAGCAGCCCGAGGCGACGGCCGACGCGCTGGAGCTCTATCTGGAGCGCCACCCGGAATATCTGGTGGGGACGGGCGGTGGACGCGTGTTCCTGACCACCGGCACGCCGGGTCCGCAGAACGGCCTGGTCCAAGGATTCTGGGGCGGTCCGGTCGCGTTCGAGGCGGCTTGAGAAGCGGCTCCCCCGCTTGGGGAGCTGTCGGCGAAGCCGACTGAGGGGGCCATCTGGGCCTAGGCCACGCTGCCCCCTCCGGCCCTTCGGGCCACCTCCCCCGGAAGGGGAGGAGATCCGCGACCTTATGAATCAT
This sequence comes from Caulobacter sp. GW456-12-1-14-TSB4, assembly GCF_059424195.1. Taxonomy (NCBI): domain Bacteria; kingdom Pseudomonadati; phylum Pseudomonadota; class Alphaproteobacteria; order Caulobacterales; family Caulobacteraceae; genus Caulobacter; species Caulobacter sp. GW456-12-1-14-TSB4. Next base: position 200,476 of record NZ_JBWKZF010000009.1, on the reverse strand, counting down.
TTCCTGACGAACGCCGTAAACGCCTCTTAACGCTCTTCGGGCACAACATCGCGGTTCGACCCATTCCGCCGGGTCGCGAGACGAGTTGAGTTCGGAGACTTTCATGGCGCGAGCCGCGCGGCGATCCACGACGGAGCTCCTCTGGGACGCGATCCGTTACGGCTGGGTCCAGCCCTGGACCGCCCGGTTCCGGGGCGGGATCATCACCGTGATCGGGGCCGGCCTGCTGCTGGCCATCGCCACCTACAACGCCACCGATCCCAGCCTGAACGCCGCCACCGGCGAGCCGGCCCGCAACGCCCTGGGCGGCCCGGGCGCGGCGATCGCCGACCTCCTGATGCAGTCGCTGGGCCTGTCCGGCTGGGGCGTGGCTTTGTTCATGCTGGTCTTTGGCGTCACCCGCGTGGCCCAGGCCGACCCGGACGCCGAGCGCAAGGACCTGCGCCAGCGCGCCGGCGTCGGCGCCCTGGGCCTGCTGGCCCTGTCGGCCACCTTGGCGGCCCCGCCGCCGCCCGCGATCTGGCAGCTGGAAAAGGGCCTCGGCGGTTTCTGGGGCGACGCCCTGCTGCACATGGTGGCCAGCGTCCTGCGCTTCGCCCACATCCCTGGCGCGACCATCGTCGCCGCCCTGCTGTTCGCCGTCGCCGCCATCGTCGCCCTGGGCTTCGCCATCGGCGTGCGCGAGGTCGATCCCGACGCCATCCACGCCGCCGTCAGCAACGCCCTGCAGCCGCGTGTCCGCGCCGAGCCGGAGCCGATGCCCGAACCGGCGCCCAAGCCCGCCCGGGTCCGCAAGGAAAAGGCCCAGCCCGCGCCGCCGCGCGAGCGTCCCGGCCGCCTGCCGCCGATCGACGGCGATGACGAGGCCGTGGTCGCCGCCGCCGCTCCGACGCCGATCTCCGAGCGCGCGCCGGAACGCGCCTACACCCCGCCCCCGCCGCAGAACGAGGAGGACGAGTTCGAGGACATGCTCGACGCCCGTCCGATGGCGATCGCCAAGCCCAAGGCCCCGGTCAAGGAATCCGGCCGCGAGCAACGCGAACAGCAAAAGGCCTTCGCCTTCGACGAGGAGGACGGCTTCCAGCTGCCCGAGCTGGCCATGCTGGCCAAGGCCAAGCCGCGCTCGTCGGAAGTCGACGCCGGTTCGCTGCGCCAGAACGCCCGCCTGCTTGAAAGCGTGCTGGCCGAGTTCGGCGTGAAAGGCCAGATCGACCAGATCCGCCCCGGCCCCGTGGTCACCATGTACGAGCTGGTGCCGGCCCCGGGCGTGAAGACCGCCCGCGTCGTGGCCCTCGCGGACGACATCGCCCGCTCGATGAGCGTGATCTCGTGCCGCGTCGCCGTGGCCCAGGGCCGCAACGCCATCGGCATCGAGATGCCGAACTCCAAGCGCGAGACGGTCTATCTGCGCGACCTGCTGAGCAGCGCCGACTACGAAAAGGCCAGCCAGATCCTGCCCATGGCGCTCGGCGAAACCATCGGCGGCGAGCCCTATATCGCCGACCTGGCCAAGATGCCCCACCTGCTGATCGCCGGCACCACCGGCTCGGGCAAGTCGGTCGGCGTCAACGCCATGATCCTGTCGATCCTGTACAAGCTGCCGCCCGAGAAGTGCCGCTTCATCATGGTCGATCCCAAGATGCTGGAACTGTCGGTCTATGACGGCATCCCGCACCTGCTGGCTCCCGTCGTGACCGATCCGAAGAAGGCCGTCGTCGCCCTGAAGTGGACCGTCCGCGAGATGGAGGACCGCTATCGCCGGATGTCCAAGATCGGCGTGCGCAACATCGCCGGCTATAACGAAAAGGCCAACGAAGCCCTGGAGAAGGGCGAGCATTTCGAGCGCACCGTCCAGACCGGTTTCGATGACGCTGGCCGGCCGATCTACGAGACCGAGCAGATCCGCCCCGAGGCCATGCCCTATCTGGTCGTGGTCATCGACGAGGTCGCCGACCTGATGATGGTGGCCGGCAAGGACATCGAAGGCGCCGTGCAGCGCCTGGCCCAGATGGCCCGCGCCGCCGGCATCCACCTGATCATGGCCACCCAGCGCCCGTCGGTCGACGTCATCACCGGCACCATCAAGGCCAACTTCCCGACCCGGATCAGCTTCCAGGTCACCAGCAAGATCGACGCCCGCACCATCCTGGGCGAGCAGGGCGCCGAGCAGCTGCTGGGCCAGGGCGACATGCTCTACATGGCCGGCGGCGGCCGCATCACCCGCCTGCACGGCCCGTTCGTTTCGGACGGCGAAGTCGAGGCCGTGGCCAAGTTCCTGCGCGACCAGGGCATCCCGCAGTACCTGGAAGAAGTCACCGCTGGCGGCGACGAGGAACAGGAAGAGGCCATCGAGGGCGCTTTCGCCGGCGAGGGTGGGGCCAACGACCTCTACGACCACGCCGTGGCCGTGGTCACCCGCGACCGCAAGGCCTCGACCAGCTACATCCAGCGCCGCCTGCAGATCGGCTACAACCGCGCCGCCTCGCTGATGGAGCGGATGGAGAAGGAAGGCGTCGTCGGCGCCGCCAACCACGCGGGCAAGCGGGAGATCCTGGCTCCGCCGCCGCCGCCGATGTAGGCCCATTCCGTTTCCCCGGCGCAACACC
>NZ_JBWKZF010000009.1:103248-197860 GCF_059424195.1 Caulobacter sp. GW456-12-1-14-TSB4 | reverse complement strand
ATCCTGTCCGGATCGCGGGCGTTTCTGCATGCGCCTCACAGCTCTACGATCTGGGCCCCGGCTTTCGCCGGGGAGACGGAGTAAGGGCAACCTTCACCTTGAGCAGGCGTTCCTCCCGTCCCAACTATGGGCTTCAACCTGAACGCCCCTTCATCGGGGCGCCGGAAAATGGCCTTGCGGCGGCCTTCGCGCAGGCCAAGGTTGCGGCTAAGGAGTTCGCATGACCACTCGCCGTCTTCTTCTCGCGGCCGGCCTCGCCGCCGCCATCGTCTCGCCCACCCTGGCCCCCTCGGCTTTCGCTCAGGACGCCAAGCCGGTCGCCGCCAAACTGACGCCTGAACAGCAGGCGCTGATGGACAAGGCCACCGCCTATATCCAGGGCCTGTCCTCGGCCAAGGGCCGCTTCGTGCAGACCGATGCGCGCGGAACCCAGACGCAGGGGACCTTCTACATGCAGCGTCCGGGCAAGGCGCGGTTCGCCTATGACCCGCCGGCCGGCCTGCTGGTCGTCAGCAACGGCAACAACGTCAACATCTTCGACAGCCGGCTGAAGACCTTTGAGAGCTATCCGCTCAGCAAGACGCCGCTGAACCTGCTGCTGGCCCGCGAGGTCCGCCTGGATCGCGGCGTGATCATCACCGACGTGCGCCCGTTGGCCGATGGCTTCACCATCGTCGCCCAGGACGCCAAGCGCCAGGCGTTGGGCCGCATCTCGCTGGACTTCTCCAACAGCCCGGTCGCCCTGATGGGCTGGACCATCACCGACATCAAGGGCGGCCAGATCCGTGTGCGCCTGGTCGATTTCGCCGAGACCTCGGACCTGGATCCCAAGCTGTTCGTGCTTACCGATCCGCGACGCAAGGTCGGGAAGCCCTCCTAGGTTGCCGGTTTTTCCGGTTCGGGACGGTGCAAACGTTGGAAATGTGACATTACCACAACAGGCAAGAATCAACCCACCTTGGGGTTGACTTAAAACTTGGAAGTGGCATATTTAACACGCATGGCGATGAGCGACCGACCCGCTCCTCGCAAACCGTGCCGGATCCTATCCCCTCCCGGCGGCGGCATGAGAGACTAGACTTTTGCCCCCGGACGCTAAGGTGTCCGGGGGCATTTTTCTTTTGGCGACCGGCCTCTGGCCGGAGGGTCGTCCTGACAGGCTGGCGTTTCCCCTTCCGGAGCTTTAGAGCGAGGCCATGCGCCTCCGTATCGCCACCTGGAACGTCAATTCCGTCCGCCTCCGCGCCGAACAGGCCGCTCGCTTCGTCGACGAGCAGGCTCCGGACGTCCTGTGCATGCAGGAGATCAAGTGCCAGGAGGGCGAGTTCCCGCGCGAGGCCTTCGAGGCCATGGGTCTGCCGCACCTGAAGATCGCCGGCCAGAAGGGCTGGCACGGGGTGGCCATCGCCTCGCGCCTGCCGTTCGAGGACGTGCCGACCCTGATGAACTGCCGCGAGGGCCATGCCCGCTGCGTGGCGGTCAAGGTCGCCGGTGTCGACATCCAGAACTTCTACATCCCGGCCGGCGGCGACACGCCCGACCGGATCGGCAATCCGAAGTTCGACCATAAGCTGGACTTCTACGAGACCCTGACCGCCGCCCTCAAGAAGCGCGACCCCAAGGCGCCTCTGATCGTCACCGGCGACCTGAACATCGCGCCCGGCGAGAACGACGTGTGGAGCCACCGCCAGATGCTGAAGGTCGTCAGCCACACGCCCGCCGAACTCGAAGCCTTCGACGCGATGATGAAGTCGATGGACCTCCTGGACCTGCCGCGCCTGGCGACGCCGGAGCCGGAGAAGCTGTTTTCCTGGTGGAGCTACCGCGCCGCCGACTTCCGCAAGTCCAACCGCGGCCTGCGCCTGGACCATATCCTGGCCAGCCCCGGCCTGCGCGACGCGGCGATCGTGGACGGCAAGGTGTCCTCGCGCGTCCACGACACCGTCCGGGAGTGGGAGCGTCCCAGCGACCACGCGCCGGTGACGGCGGACTTGAAGGTCTAGAAGTAGCCGGCGTTTTCCAGGTCTTCGGCCAAGCTCGGCCCCGTCGGCGCCCAGCCCAGCGTTTCCCGCGTCCAGGCCGCCGAGGTCGCCGCGTCCATGCCGGCGAACATGGCGAACCAGCCGAAGTGCTCGGCGGGCCGGCTCTCGACCGGGAGGCCCAGGCCCTTGCCGATCGCGGTCGCAATCGTCTTCATCGGCACGGCTTCCTCGGCGACGGCGTGATAGCGCTCGCCGCCCGCGCCGCGCTCGATGGCCAGGCGGTAGAGCTTGGCGGCGTCGCTGCGATGGACCGCCGACCACCTGTTGTCGCCTTCGCCGATATAGGCCGCGACGCCCTTCTCGCGGGCCAGGTTGATCAACATCGGTACGAAGCCGTGATCGCCGGCCCCGTGGGTGGTCGGCGCCAGGCGCACGATCGAGGCGCGGACGCCCTTGGCGACTAGCGCGTCGGCGGAAGGCTCGGAAATCCGGGGCGAGCCGCCGCCGGGCCGGTCTTCCTCGGTGGCCATCCGGCCGGAAGCCAGCATCGCCGTGCCCGAGGTCACCAGGATCGGCTTGGTCGTGCCCTCCAGCGCCGCGCCCAGAACGCCGATGGCCCGGCCGTCCTGCTGGGCGTTCTCGGCGAACTTCGAGAAGTCGTGGTTGAAGGCGGTGTGGATCACGCCGTCGCAAGCCGCCGCGCTGCTCGCCAGGACCTCATGGTCGTCGAGCGTGCCGAGCACGGCTTCCGCGCCCGCCGCCCGCAGCTGGGCCGCGCCGGCGTCGGAGCGCGACAGCCCCAGCACCTGATGGCCGTGGGCGAGCAGTTCCTGAACGACGGCCGAGCCGACGAAGCCGGTGGCGCCGGTGACGAAAATGCGCATGGGCGGGACCTTTCGAGGTTTCACTCCGGCCACCCTGCGCGCTAGGATCATCCTGTTAAAGTAGTGAGTTTATACGGGTATAAGACCTAACAGGATGAACGCGCCGCACCTGACCGAACATCGCCTGGGCGCCTATCTGCGCGACCGTCGGGCCAAGCTGGACGCCGCCGCCCTGGGTTTCTCGGGACCCCGCCGCCGCACGCCGGGCCTGCGCCGCGAGGAGGTCGCTCAGCGCGCCCACATCAGCGCCACCTGGTACACCTGGCTGGAGCAGGGCCGAGGCGGAGCGCCGTCGGCCGACGTTCTGGACCGCATCGCCCGCGCCCTGATGCTGACCGAGGTCGAGCGCGAACATCTCTATCTGCTGGGCCTGGGTCGGCCTCCGGAGGTCCGCTACCGCGAAACCGAAGGGGTGAGCCCCCGGCTACAGCGGGTGCTGGACGCCCTCGACCCCAGCCCGGCCATGATCAAGACCCTGACCTGGGACGTCATCGCCTGGAACCGCGCCGCCACCGTGGTGCTGGCCGACTATGGCGACTTGCCGCTGGAGGAGCGCAACATCCTGCGCCGCATCTTCTGCGATCCGCGCTCAAAGGCCTTCAACACGGAATGGGAGCACGTCGCCCGGTTCGTGGTCGCCGCCTTCCGCGCCGATGTCGCGCGGGCCGGGGCAGGGGCCGAGGCCTCGGTCAACGCCCTGGTCGAGGAGCTGACCCGCCGCAGTCCGGACTTCAGGACCATGTGGGCCGAGAACGACGTCCGCTACTACGGCGACGGCATCAAGACCCTGCGCCACCCGGTGCTGGGCCAGGTCTCGTTCGAGTACTCGGCCTTCGCCGTAGATGGGCGGCCGGACCTGGGGATGATCGTCTATAATCCGGCGACACCGGAGGACTTGGCGCGCGTCCGGGCGCTGGTGGACGGTAACTAGCGGTCTCAGCGGACGAAGATTGACCCCGCCACGCTCAGCACCAGCCCAACCCCGATCACCACCATGGCCACACGCACCTGTCGGTGAGCGACGTTCACGGTCCAGCCCATCATGGGATTCATTTTGGGAACGATGAGACGCGGATCGTGGGGGTCATTGTAGAAGCCCCAGCTGTACTTGTTTTGCATGGCGACAAAATCCTTGGGCAAGGAATTCTAACGCCGTTTCTCGATTGAAAGAAGAGCCTCAGCCTTCCAGCGCCACGACGCCCTGGGTGATCCACAGGGCCTTGTCCTTGAGGTTCTTGCGGATCCAGGCGGCGTGGACTTCGCGCTCGGCGTCGGTCGAGCGCAGGGGCAGGGGACGCGGGCGGGCGCCGTACGAACCCTGGACCGCGGCCGAGACCGATAGGGCCTCGACGTGGGTCAATTCCAGGGCGCGTTCCTTGCCGCCCTGCAGTTCCAGATAGACCTCAGCCAGCAGGTGCGAGTCGATCAGCGCCCCGTGCTTGTCGCGGCTGTCGAGGCTGATCTTGAAGCGTTTGCAGAGCGCGTCGAGCGAGTTGTACATGCCCGGAAAGCGCTTCTTGGCCATGGCCAGGGTGTCGATCCAGCGCTCTTCCAGGATCGGCGCGCGGCCGCATTTCTCCAGCTCGAAATTGACGAAGCTGCGGTCGAAGGCGGCGTTGTGGGCGACCACGACGCTGTCGCCGACGAAATCGATGAACTTGTCGGCGATCTCGTGGAACTTCGGCTTGCCGGTCAGGAAGGCCGACGACAGGCCGTGGACCTTCTCGGCCTCGGCCGGCATGTCGCGCAGCGGGTCGCAATATTCATGGAACGAGCGGCCGGTCGGCATGAAGTCGACCACCTCGATGCAGCCGATTTCGACCAGGCGGTCGCCCGTCTTCGGATCGAAGCCGGTGGTTTCGGTGTCGAGGATGATTTCCCGGGCCATCGCTTTTCAATGGCCCGCTTCGTCGCCGGCTTCAAGCGTGGCCGGGAGTTCTCAACAGAGTCAGAAGGTCGCGGACCTGCTGTTTGGCGCTGTCGAGCCCCTGGCTGGTGTCGATGACGAAGTCGGCGCGCGCGCGCTTTTCGGCGTCTGGCGTCTGGCGGGCCAGGATCGCCTCGAATTTCTCCGGGGTCATCTCCGGGCGGGCCAGGACGCGGGCCCGCTGGACGTCGGCGGGGGCGGAAACCACGACCACCTTGTGGACCTTCTTCTCGCCGCCGGTCTCGAAGAGGAGCGGGATGTCGAGCACCACGATCTCGTGGCCTTCGGCCTGGGCGGTTTCGAAGAACCCGATCCGATGCGCGCCGACCAGCGGGTGGACGATCGCCTCCAGCTTGGCCAGGGCCTCGGAATTGCCGACCACCTGGGCGGACAGTTTGGCGCGGTCGATCGCGCCGTCCACCACCACGCCGGGAAAGGCTTCCTCGACCGGTCCGACCGCCGCGCCGCCGGTGGCGTAGAGCGCGTGGACGGCGGCGTCGGAGTCGTAGACCGGCACGCCTTCGGCCTGGAACAGCGCCCCGGTCGTCGACTTGCCCATGCCGATCGAACCGGTGAGACCCAGGATCAGCATGTCAGGCCTCGCCCAGCAGCTTCAGCGCAATGGTCCGAACATCGACCTGCGCCGGCGGCGCGACGCCATAGATGGCTTCGAAGCTGGGGACCGCCTGGCGCAGCAGCATCTCCAGGCCATCGACCGTGCGGCGGCCTGCCGCTTCGGCGCGGCGCAGGAATTCGGTGCGCAGCGGCTTGTAGACCATGTCCATGACCACGGCCGTCTCTGGCGTCAGGGAAAGATCCGCCATGGGACCTTCGCCGCCGCCCAGGCCCAAGGAGGTCGCGTTGATCACCAGGCCGGCCTCGGACAACAGGCTGGGCAGGCCGGTCTCCTCGGACGCGATCACCTTGGGCCCGAAGGCGTCGGCCAGCTCCTGGGCGCGGGCCAGGGTGCGGTTGACGACACGGACATGCGGCGCGCCGGCCAGCAGCAGGGCCGCGACCGCGCCCCGCGCCGCGCCGCCGGCCCCGAGGATCACCACCGGCGCGGCCGTGATGTCGAAGCCGGGGGCCTGGATGGCGATGGCGTCCAGCAGGCCGGGGCCGTCGGTGTTGTCGGCATGGACCGTTCCGTCGGCGCTGAAGATCAGCAGGTTCGCCGCGCCGGCCATCTTGGCCAAGTCGCTGGCGGTGTCGGCCAGCGCCAGGGCCCGTTCCTTGAACGGGATGGTGACGTTGAGACCCTTGATCGCCCCACCGCGCAGACCGCCGATGAAGGCCTCGAACCCTTCCAGGGTCGGGGCGAACGGGACATAGGCGGCATCGAGACCGGCCGCCGCGATCCAGGCGTTGTGCAGGATCGGGCTCATCGAGTGCTTGATCGGCGCGCCGCAGACGCCGCCGACGATGGCGGCTCCAGAGATCGTCATGTGGCGAGAGCCCCGTGAAGACGCAGGAAGTCGAGCAGGCCGATCAGCGGCAGGCCCAGAATGGTGAAATAGTCGCCATCGACGGCGTCGAACAGCTGCACGCCCTCGCTCTCCAGCTCGTAGCAGCCGACCGACCACAGCAGGGCCTCGCCGCGCCGCTCTATATAGGCGTCGAGCCAGGCGTCGCTGAACGGACGCACCGACAGCTTGGCGCTCTCGACGATCCGCCAGATCGGCTGGCCGTCGCGGGCCACGACCACGGCCGAGTGCAGCTTGTGGGTCGTTCCGCGCAGCTCCAGCAGATGCTCGCGCGCCTGCGCCAGGCTTTCGGCCTTGTCGAACAGCTTGCCCTTGAGGTCGAGCGTCTGGTCGGCGCCGATCACCAGGCCGGGGCGCTTGGCCGAGACCTTGACCGCCTTCATCTCCGCGAGGGCGTCGGCGATGTCGCGCGGCGTGACCTCCTCGGCCAGCAGGCCGGCCTTGGCCGCGTCTTCGTCGACGCCGGGGCTGACCGCCTCGAAGGCGACGCCGGCGTTCTTCAGGATCATCTGCCGCGCCGAGCTCTTCGACGCGAGCGTTACCGGGGTGAGACTCATCCCAGGACCTCGACCTTGCCGCGGCCGCCCGACAGCAGGTTGATGATCGCCGCCGCCGTCTCCTCGACGGAACGGCGCGTGATGTCGATCACCGGCCAGTTCATCCGCTCGAACAGGCGGCGGGCGGCGATGATCTCCTGGCGCACGGCGTCGCCGTCCACATAGTCGCTCTCGCGGTTCTCCTTGAGGGACAGCAGGCGGTTGCGGCGGATCTGGATCAGCCGGTCGGGCGAGGTGATCAGGCCGACGATCAATGTGTTCTTCAGCTCGAACAGCTCGGGCGGCGGCGGCCGGCCAGGCACCAGCGGCACATTGGCCGCGCGCACGCCCCGGTGCGCCAGATAGATGCAGGTCGGGGTCTTGGAGGTCCGCGACACGCCGACCAGGATGACGTCGGCCTGGGTCAGGTCCTGACCGCCCTGGCCGTCGTCATGGGCGATGGCGTAGTCCAGGGCCTCGATGCGATCGAAATAGTCGTTGGTCAGGGCGTGCTGGGCGCCGACCCGGGTCGAGATCCGTGCGCCCAGATAGCGCGACATGGCGCTGATCACCGGATCCAGAGCGGCGATGCAGGGCATCTCCAGCTTGCGGCAGCCTTCCTCGAGCGCCTGGCGCAGGTTCGGATCGACGATGGTGTGCATCACAACGCCCGGCGCGCCGCCGATTTCCTCGAGCGCCCGGTCCAACTGACGCGTGGAACGGACAAGCGCGTAGATGTGTTCGATGGGCAGGATATCGGTGAAACGAGCGCACACCGCGCGCGCCATGGCGTTCAAGGTCTCGCCCGTGGAGTCCGAAACCAGGTGGATATGGAAGTAGGTGGCGAAGCGCGGCGGCAGCCGTTCCCCGTCCCCCTGAGCCAGACTCTCCTGTGGATCATCCGTTAACGGTTGCTTAACCACTTGCCGTGCCTCTGGGGACGCCTGGGCGCCGAATGGCCCAGAAGGTGTAGTGTCATGGCGCCGCTGTGATCAACGGTCGCATTGCTCGCGTACCATCCCCAGGCTCGCCCCGCATCCCCCGAAGCGTGAATCCCAGCTGTCCAAGGCCTGGGAAAGAGTCCCGTGAAGGGTCTTTGTCCCGGCGCGGCGAATTAAGATTTCATTAAGACCTTCAAGGCCCTGCAAGCCTGTCCACATGATTAACAGACTCTTAATCACATGTGGGAAGGCCTGGGGGAAAAGGCGGATCAGCTGTGCGAGTCACTCGCCCGTCAGGCGTTTTCCCCACTATGCAGTTGCCCTCCAACCCCCTCCATTCATCTTAATTTCTTATTAAGAAATGATAGAAAGACCTTAGGGAGCTTACGGACTTGAGCCGGGACGCTCGCCGGGCTTTAACCCGAGCCATGACGTCTCCCACCCAGACTCCTAAATTTCTCTCAACGCTCGCCGGAGAGCACCACGCGAACCCGCCGATCTGGTTCATGCGTCAGGCAGGCCGGTATCTGCCCGAGTATCGCGCGGTGCGCGCCACGGCGCCGGACTTCATCAGCTTCTGCTTCGATCCGGAAAAGGCGGCGGAAGTCACCCTGCAGCCCATGCGTCGGTTCCCCTACGACGCCTCGATCGTCTTCGCTGATATCCTGCTGATCCCCGGCGCCCTGGGCCAGAAGGTCTGGTTCGAGGCCGGCGAAGGTCCGAAGCTGGGCGAAATGCCGTCGATCGAGTCCATGGCCGACAAGGCCGGGAATGCGGGCGAGGCCCTCAAGCTCGTCGGGGAGACGCTGACCCGGGTTCGATCGGCGCTCGATCCTTCGAAGGCCCTGATCGGCTTCGCCGGCGCGCCGTGGACGGTGGCGACCTACATGATCGAAGGCGGCTCCAGCGATCGCAGCGGCGCGCGGACCTACGCTTACCAGAACGCCGAGAAGCTGGACGCCCTGATCCAGGTGCTGGTCGACTCGACGATCGACTACCTGGCCATGCAGGTCGACGCCGGCGCCCAGGCCCTGAAGCTGTTCGAAAGCTGGGCCGAGGGCCTGTCCGAGCCGCTGTTCGACCGCCTGGTCACCCAGCCGCACATCAAGATCATCGAGGGCCTGCGGGCGCGCGGCGTGACGGTCCCGATCATCGGCTTCCCACGCGGGGCCGGGACGCTGGTCGAGGACTACGCGACCAAGGTCCCGGTGCAGGGCGTGGCGCTGGACACCTCGGCTTCGGCGAAGCTGGGCCAATCGATCCAGAAGACCAAGACCATCCAGGGCGCGCTTGATCCGCTGCTGCTGCGGGCCGGTGGCGATGAACTCCTTCGCCGCGTCGACCAGCTGCTGGAACAGTGGAACCAGGGCCCCTACATCTTCAACCTGGGTCACGGCATCCTGCCCGACACGCCGATCGCCAATGTCGAACTCGTCCTCGAGCGGGTGACCGGCCAGAAGGTCGGCGGCTAGTGGCCAGGAAGCTCGCCGTCGTCCTGTTCAATCTCGGCGGGCCGGATGGTCCGCGCGCGGTGCGGCCGTTCCTGTTCAACCTGTTCCGTGATCCAGCCATCATCGGCCTGCCGGCGATCGCCCGCTATCCGATCGCGGCCCTGATCGCCACGACCCGCGAGAAGATGGCCAAGGCCAACTACGCGATCATGGGCGGCGGCTCGCCGTTGCTGCCGGAGACGGAAAAGCAGGCGCGGGCGCTGGAAGCCGAGCTGGCCAAGGCGCTGCCGGATGTCGAGGCCAAGTGCTTCATCGCCATGCGCTACTGGAACCCGCTGACCGGCGAGACGGCCAAGAAGGTCAGTGCATTCGCACCGGATGAAGTCGTACTGCTGCCGCTCTATCCGCAGTATTCGGCGACCACGACCGCTTCGTCGCTGAAGGCTTGGCGCGAGACCTACAAAGGCGGTGGTCGTCAGACGACGGTGTGCTGCTATCCGGACGAGGCCGGCCTGGTCGAGGCCCACGCCCGGCTGATCCGCGAGACCTGGGAGAAGGCCGGTTCGCCGGCGAACGTGCGCCTGCTATTCTCGGCCCATGGTTTGCCCGAAAAGGTGATCCTGGCCGGGGACCCCTACCAGAAGCAGGTCGAGGCCACGGCCGCGGCGGTCGCCGCCAAGCTGCCGGCGGGTCTGGACTGGACCGTCTGCTACCAGAGCCGGGTCGGGCCGATGAAGTGGATCGGTCCCTCGACCGACGACGAGATCCGCCGGGCCGGCGTCGACGGCAAGGGCGTGATCGTCACCCCGATCGCCTTCGTGTCCGAGCATGTCGAGACCCTGGTCGAGTTGGATCACGAATACGCCGAACTGGCGAAAGAGCAGGGGGTCGCCCCCTACATCCGCGTGCCGGCCCTGGGCGTCGCGCCGGAGTTCATCGCCGGCCTGGCCGCCATGGTGGGCAAGGCCCTGGCCACCGGCGGGGTCATCCCCGGCGGCGATTGGCGCGGGCCTGAAACCTGCCCCTGCAATGAGGAACACCCGGCGTGATCGATTTCCTGGTCGCCCACTTCAACGTCGTGCGCGGGCTGCACATTCTGTCGGTCATCGCCTTCATGGCCGGGATGCTCTACCTGCCGCGCCTGTTCGTCTATCACACCAAGGCTACGCCGGGTTCGGAGATGGACGAGACCTTCAAGGTCATGGAGCGCCGGCTGCTGCGCGGGATCATCAATCCCGCCTCGATCGCGACGGCGGTGTTCGGCCTCGGCCTGATCCTGGCCGATAGCGCCATCCGCGGCTGGAGCTTTCTCGCTCAGCCCTGGATGGTCACCAAGCTGATCGCCCTGGTCGGCCTCTATGGCTGGCACGGCTTCCTGTCGGCCTCGCGCAAGAAGTTCGAACGCGGCGAGAATGTCCGCTCGGAGAAGTTCTGGCGGATCACCAACGAAATCCCGTTCGTGCTGGCGATCGTCATCGTCATCTCGGTGACGACGAAGTTCCTGAACCACTGACCTGGAGTTTATCCTCGGGCCGACCTTGGTCGGACCCGGGGGACAGGCTCAGGGTGAGGAATGCGGGTAGGACCTCGCACTAGAAACCCTCATCCTGAGCTTGTCGAAGGACGAGGGTTTCGGTCCTGCCGCTTGACCGGCCGCGCCCCGCGTGGTTTGCATCCAGAAGGTTCGCTATCTGCGAACCTACCTCTTCACGGACCGGCGCCCGTCCTGGCGCGCCCTGCGAGCCATCCGCTCCAAGGTCTGTCCCCCAAGCGACCGCGTCATCGCCAATCGACGCGCATGCTGGTCTGCCCTACGGGTTTGGCCAGCATGACTTTCAAAGTTCTACCGGCCGGACTCCGTCTTGGGGTCCGCGCCCCTCCTTGAGTCTTGTCATGACCGAAGAAACCGAAAACGAAATCCCGGCCGCCGAAGAAGCGACCACCGAAGAGACCACTGTCGATATCGACACCACGGTCGAAGCCGCTGCCGCCGATGCGGAAGCTGACGCCGAAGGCGAAGACGACGGCTCGGGCATCGCCGAGGCCGTCGCGGCCCTGGGCCTGAAGTCCATGTCCCTGCAGGAGCTGAAGGAGAAATCCCCGGCCGACCTGCTGGCGTTCGCCGAGACCTTCGAGGTCGAGAACGCCAACTCCATGCGCAAGCAGGACATGATGTTCGCGATCCTGAAGACCCTCGCCGAAGAAGGCGTGGAGATCTCGGGCTCGGGCACCATGGAAGTGGTGCAGGACGGCTTCGGCTTCCTGCGCTCGCCGGAAGCCAACTACCTGCCGGGTCCGGACGACATCTACGTCTCGCCCTCGCAGATCCGGAAGTATGGCCTGCGCACCGGCGACAGCGTCGACGGCGCCATCCGCTCGCCGCGTGAAGGCGAGCGCTACTTCGCCCTGACCAATGTCTCGAAGATCAATTTCGAGAGCCCGGACAACGTCCGCCACAAGGTCCACTTCGACAACCTGACGCCGCTCTATCCCGACGAGCGCCTGAACATGGAACTGCCCGATCCGACCATCAAGGATCGCTCGGGCCGCGTCATCGACATCGTCGCGCCGCTCGGCAAGGGCCAGCGCTGCCTGATCGTCGCCCCGCCGCGCGTGGGTAAGACGGTCATGCTGCAGAACATCGCCAAGTCGATCGAGACCAACCACCCCGAGTGCTACCTGATCGTCCTGCTGATCGACGAGCGCCCGGAAGAAGTCACCGACATGCAGCGCACGGTGAAGGGCGAGGTCATCGCCTCGACCTTCGACGAGCCGGCGACCCGTCACGTCCAGGTGGCCGAGATGGTCATCGAAAAGGCCAAGCGCCTGGTCGAGCACAAGCGCGACGTCGTCATCCTGCTGGACTCGGTCACCCGTCTGGGCCGCGCCTACAACACCACCGTCCCGTCGTCGGGCAAGGTGCTGACCGGCGGTGTCGACGCCAACGCCCTGCAGCGCCCGAAGCGCTTCTTCGGCGCGGCGCGTAATGTGGAAGAGGGTGGTTCGCTCTCGATCATCGCTACGGCCCTGATCGACACCGGCAGCCGCATGGACGAAGTGATCTTCGAAGAGTTCAAGGGCACCGGTAACTCGGAAATCGTCCTGGACCGCAAGGTCGCGGACAAGCGCATCTTCCCGGCCATCGACGTGCTCAAGTCGGGCACCCGCAAGGAAGAGCTCATCACGCCGCGCGACCAGCTGCAGAAGACCTACGTCCTGCGCCGCATCCTCAACCCGATGGGCGCCTCGGACGCCATCGAGTTCCTGCTGGACAAGCTGCGCCAGTCGAAGACCAACGGCGACTTCTTCCAGTCGATGAACACCTGAGTCCAAGCGGACTCACCGCAGATACGAGAAAGGCCCCGGTTCTACCCGGGGCCTTTTTTGTTCGATCCTCCCTCTCTGGGGGAGGTGGCCCGGAGGGCCGGAGGGGGCAGCGCGGCCTATGCCGAGATGGCCCCCTCAGTCGCTCCGCGACAGCTCCCCCAAAAGGGGAGCATCTACTTGGTGTGACCAGCCCTACTCATCATGGAATCAGCAGGGTGGCGCCGGTCGTACGGCGACCCTCCAGCGCTTCATGCGCCGCGCGCGCCTCCGCCAGCGGGAAGGTCTGGCCGATGTCGATCTTCACCGCGCCCGAGCCCAGGACGGCGAACAGGGCCTCGGCGCTCTCGTCCAGTTCCTCGGTCGTGCCGATGTAGTCGAACAGGCGCGGGCGGGTGACGAACAGCGACTTGCCCGACAGCTCTAGCGGCGCGAAGGCCGGGACCGGACCCGAGGCGTTGCCGAAGGTGACCAGTACACCGCGCTTGGCCAGGCTCTTGAAGCTGGCGTCCCAGGTGTCCTTGCCGACCCCGTCGTAGACAACCGCCACGCCCTTGCCGCCGGTGATCTCGGCGACCCGGGCGGCGACGTCTTCGTGGCCGTAGTCGATGGCGTGGTCCGCACCGAGCTGACGGGCGAGGGCCAGCTTGGCCTCACCGCCGGCGGTGGCGATGACCGTCGCGCCCAAGGCCTTGCACCACTGCACCAGGATTTGGCCGACACCGCCGGCCGCCGCGTGGACCAGGACGAGGTCGCCCTGTTTCACGTGGAAACACCGGCGAACCAGGAACTCGGCGGTCATGCCCTTGAGCAGGACGGCGGCCGCGATCTCCAGGCTGACGCCCTCGGGAACCTTCACCGCGCGCTCGGCCGGGACGACCGCCGCTTCGCTATAGGCGCCCATGGTCCCATTGTAGGCCACGCGGTCACCGATCTGGAACCGGGTGACGCCCTCGCCGATGGCCTCGACTACGCCAGCGGCTTCCAGTCCGATCCCAGAGGGGAGCTTCAGGGGGTACAGGCCTGAGCGGTGATAGGTGTCGATATAGTTCAGCCCAACGGCCTGGTGCCGAACCAGGATCTGGCCGGCTGCCGGGGAGGGGGCGTCCACCTGGACGGCCTCGAGGACCTCGGGCCCGCCGGTGCGGGAAAACTGGATCGCCAGCATCAGCCCAGCGCCTTCTGGAAGAAGGTCAGGCTGCGGCCGTTGGCCTTGGCGGCGTCGGCGGCGTCATAGTGCGCGCCGCCCTCGCGCGCGAAGGCGTGGTCGCGATCGGCGTAGGTGTGAAGCTCGATCTGCGGGTGGTCCTTGAGGGCGGAGAGGATCAGCTGACGGGCTTCCGGCGGGACGAACTGGTCCTTCTCGGCGATGTGCATCAGCAGCGGATGGGTCAGCTTCTCGGCCTCGTTCACGTGCTTCTCGAGACCGACGCCGTAGTAGGAGACGCTGGCGTCGACGTCGGTGCGGGTCGCGGTCAGGAAGGCCAGCAGGCCGCCCAGGCAATAGCCGACCGCCCCGACCTTGCCGTTGACGCCCGACAGCTCGCGCGCGGCCGTGATCGTGGCGGCGATGTCGCCGACGCCGGCGTCCACGTCGAACGCGTTGAACAGTTCGAAGGCGCGCTTCCACTCGGCTTCGGACTGGTCGGTGATGTCGATGCCCGGCTCGATCCGCCAGAACAGGTCGGGCACGATCGCCACATAGCCTTGCGAGGCCAGGCCGTCGGCGATGTCGCGCATCACCTTGTTGACGCCGAAGATCTCCTGGATCACCACGATGGCCGGGGCGTTATCCGCCTCGCTAGCCCCTTGGGGTCGCGCGACATAGGCCGAGAAGTCACCATCGGGCGTGGTGATCGTAAGGGTCTCACTCATCGGGATACTCCGTCCGTAAGGGCCCTCGGCGAGGACCGATGTGACTTTCGACCAAAGCGCTCTAACCTGCGCCGACGGGGCTTGGCCCATAACAATATCGTGCCCTGACCGAAGGGAACCTCCCACATGAAAATGACCATTGAGATCGATTGCACCCCGGTGGAGGCGCGCGCCTTCCTCGGCCTGCCGGACGTCAGCGCTTTGAACGACCATCTGGTCAAAGAGATGCAGAACCGCATGGACGCCAACATGGCCATGCTGGCGCCCGAGGAGCTGATGAAGAACTGGATGGCGTTCGGCACGGGCGCCCAGGAGCAGTTCCGCAAGCTGATGACGGCGGCGGCCGGCGCGGCGGCTGGGAAGCGCGACTAACCCGATGAGCGATACGATCTTCGCCCCGGCCACGGCGGCCGGGCGCGCGGCTGTGGCCGTGGTGCGCGTCTCGGGTCCGGCGACCTTGCGGGTGGTCGAGGCCCTCACGGGGAAACCGCCAAAGGCCCGGATGGCCGCGCTGCGGACCCTGCGCCACGACGGCGTCGATCTGGACGAGGCCCTGGTCCTGCGCTTCGAAGGACCGGCCAGCTATACCGGCGAGGACAGCGCCGAGTTTCACGTGCATGGCGGCCGGGCCGTGGTCGAGGCGCTGCTGGCGGCGCTGTCGGACCTGGGTCTGCGCCTGGCCGAGCCCGGCGAGTTCACCCGCCGCGCCTTCGAGAACGGCAAGTTGGACTTGGCCCAGGCCGAGGGGGTCGCCGACCTGATCGACGCCGAGACCGAGGCCCAGCGTAAGCAGGCCCTCGGCCAGGTCGGCGGGGCGCTGAGCCAGCGTTACGACCGCTGGCGCGATCTGCTGCTTCATTCGCTGGCCATGCTGGAAGCGGCTGTCGACTTCCCTGATGAGGACTTGCCGGAGGAGGTGGCCGAGCGGGCGCGTCCTGCGCTGCGTACTCTGAGCGCCGAGCTCGACGCAGCCCTGGCCGATGTTTCCCGTGGACGCCGCGTACGCGACGGCTTCCGCATCGCCCTGGTTGGCGCGCCGAATGCTGGCAAGAGCACCTTGCTCAATGGCCTCGTCGAGCGCGAGGCGGCGATCGTCACGGACACACCTGGCACTACCCGGGATGTTATTGAGGTCCCGCTGGTGCTCGGCGGCTACAAGGTTCTAATCGCCGATACGGCCGGGATCCGCGAAACGGCCGATGCGATCGAAGCCGAGGGTGTCCGCCGCGCGCGGGCCTGGGCTGAAGAAGCTGACCTAAGGCTTTGGGTCGTCGATGGGTTTCACGTGAAACATACGGTGAAGCTTGAAGAGGCCGTTCGACCTGGCGACTGGCTGGTGCTGAATAAGGCCGACATCGCCGATGCCGACGCGCTGGGTAGGGCCGAGGCGCAGTGGGCGGGTGAGGGGCTTAAGATTCTGCGTCTCTCCGCGAAATCCGAGGCCGGGGTCAGCGATCTGAGGCAGTCGCTTTCGGATCATGTCGCCGACGCGCTGTCTGGCGCCGAGTTCCCGGCGGCGACCCGACTGCGTCACGCTGAGCGTCTGAATGAAGCCCAAGGTTATCTCGTCCGGGCGCTGTCGGAAGTGGGCCTGGAGGTCGAGCTGGCCGCCGAGGATGTTCGTCTCGCCGCCCGCGCCTTGGAGAAGATCACCGGCCGGGTCGATCCGGAGGACGTGCTGGGCCGCGTCTTTTCGACCTTCTGCATCGGCAAGTGATGTTCCACGTGGAACGTCCCCTATATTATCCCCACAGTATCCACTGGGCGCTCACAGCTGGGGTGGGGGTGTTTCACGTGAAACGCCTTTGAGTCACATCGACCGCCTCGCCTGATTGGCGTATATGTCGAGTCCAACGCCCCCGCAGTAGCCTCGGGGGCGTTCGCATTGAGGCGAGTCTTTTGTCCAACTCCTGGGATGTCATTGTCATCGGCGGCGGTCACGCCGGCTGCGAGGCGGCGGCCGCCTCGGCGCGCACGGGCGCGCGCACCCTGCTGCTGACCCACAAGCTTGAGACCATCGGCGAGATGTCCTGCAACCCGGCCATTGGCGGCCTGGGCAAGGGCCATCTGGTCCGTGAGATCGACGCCCTGGATGGCGTCATGGGCCGCATGGCCGACAAGGGCGGCATCCAGTTCCGGATGCTGAACCGCTCCAAGGGCCCGGCCGTCCGCGGCCCGCGCGCCCAGATCGACCGCAAGCTCTATCGCGAGGCGATGCAGGCCGAGCTGGCCGTCACGGCAAACCTCGACATCATCGCCGCCGCCGCCGAGGACCTGATCGTCGAGGACGGTAAGGTGGCTGGCGCCGTCGACGGGGAAGGGCGGTCGTACCAGGCTTCACGTGTAATCCTCACCACCGGCACCTTCCTGAAGGGCGTCATCCATCTGGGCGAGACCCGGATCCCGGCCGGCCGCGTCGGCGACCAGCCGTCGATCGGTTTGGCCGATCGCCTGTACGGTCTCGACTTCCAGATGGGTCGCCTGAAGACCGGTACGCCCGCGCGTCTGGACGGTTCGACCATCGCCTGGGACCGGCTGGAGATGCAGCCCGGCGACGACGAGCCCGTGCCGTTCTCGTTCCTGAACGACAAGATCGACACCCCGCAGATCGCCTGCGGGATCACCTTCACGACCGCCGAGACCCACCAGATCATCGCCGACCGGCTGACTGAGTCGCTGGTCTATGGCGGTCGCGCCACGGGGATCGGGCCGCGCTATTGCCCGTCGATCGAGGACAAGGTCGTCCGCTTCGCCGACAAGACCAGCCACCAGGTGTTTCTGGAGCCGGAAGGCCTGGACGACACCACGGTCTATCCGAACGGCATTTCCACCTCGGTCTCGGAAGAGACCCAGCTGTTGTTCCTGCGCACGATCCCCGGCCTGGAGGCCGTGGAGGTCAAGCGCTACGGCTATGCGATCGAATATGACTATGTCGATCCGCGCGAGCTGTACGCCACGCTGGAGACCAAGCGCCTGCCGGGCCTGTACCTGGCCGGCCAGATCAATGGTACGACCGGCTATGAAGAGGCGGGGGCCCAGGGCTTGGTCGCCGGCCTGAACGCTGCGCTGGCGGTGCAGGGCAGGGAGCCCGCCGTCTTCGCGCGCGACGAGGCCTATATCGGGGTGATGATCGACGACCTGGTCACCCGGGGCGTCACCGAGCCCTATCGGATGTTCACCAGCCGGGCCGAGTTCCGCCTGACCCTGCGTGCCGACAATGCCGACCAGCGCCTGACCGATCGCGGGATCGAACTGGGCGTGGTCAGCGAGCGCCGCGCTACGGCCTGGTCCGAGAAGAAGGCGCGCCTGGCAGCAGCCCGCGCCTTCGCCCGCTCGGTAACCCTGACGCCGAACGAGGCGGTGAAGGCCGGGTTCAAGGTCAACAGCGATGGCGTTCGCCGGGACCTGTTCGCCATGCTGGCCTATCCCGACGTGACCCTCGACAATCTCGGCGCCGTGTGGCCCGAGGTTTTCACGTGGAACACCGACGTCCGCGAGCAGATCGAGATCGAGGCGGCCTATGCCGGCTATCTCGACCGCCAGCGCGCCGACGCCGAGAGCCTGCGCAAGGACGAGGACCTGCGCCTGCCGGCCGATCTCGACTATGCCGACATCGGCAGCCTCTCGAACGAAGTCCGCGAGAAGCTGGCCCGCGTGCGCCCGATGACCCTGGGCCAGGCCGCCCGTATCGAGGGCGTCACCCCTGGGGCGCTGACCGCGCTGCTGGCCCATGTGAGGCGCAGCCGTGCAGCCTGAAGCTTCCCAAAAAGAGATGGGGACGACTGAATCCCCCGCGCTCGACGCATCTGGTTACCAAGCCCTTACCGGCGTCTCCGACGCCCAGATGGCTGACCTGACGCGCTTCCAGGAGCTGCTGGCCGAATGGAACGAGGTCATGAACCTCGTCGGCCCGCTGACCATCGCCACCTACTGGACCCGCCACGCGCTGGACAGCAGCCAACTGCTGGCCCTCGCTCCCGAGGCCAAGACCTGGGCCGACCTCGGCGCTGGCGCCGGTCTGCCCGGGGTCGTGCTGGCCATACTTCTGAAGGGTCAGGACGGGGCCAAGGTTCACCTCGTCGAGAGCATGGCCAAGCGCTGTCGCTTCCTCGAGGTTGCGGTCAAGGCGCTGGATCTGCCCGCCGAGATCCACAACGTCCGGGCCGAAGAGTTGAAGCTGAAGGTCGATGTCGTCACCGCGCGCGCCTGCGCCCCGATGACCAAGCTGCTGGGCTTCGCCGAACCCTATCTGCATCGCGGCGCGACCGGCCTTTTCCTCAAGGGCCAGGATGTCGCCACCGAGCTGACCGAGGCCAAGAAGGTCTGGGCGTTCGGCAGCGATCTGCTCCCCAGCCAAAGCGACCCCCGTGGCCGCATCGTTCAAGTGAAGAGGCTTTCCCGTGTCCGCTAATCCTCTCCGCGTCCTGGCCATCGCCAACCAGAAGGGCGGCGTCGGCAAGACCACGACCGCCATCAACCTGGGCACCGCCCTGGCGGCCTGCGGCGAACGCGTGCTGCTGATCGACGCCGACCCGCAGGGCAACTGCTCTACGGGCCTGGGCATCACCCGCATCCAGCGCCGCACCACGCTCTATGACGTGCTGATGGGCGAGTCGCCGGTGGTGGACGCCGCCGTGAAGACCGAACTGCCCGGCCTGGACGTCATACCGGCTGACGCCGACCTGTCGGGCGTCGAGATCGAACTGGGTCAGACCGCCCGCCGGTCCTACCGCCTGCGCGACGCGCTGGAGAGCATCCGCGCCAACGGCCCCTACACCTATGTGCTGATCGACTGCCCGCCGTCGCTGAACGTGCTGACCGTCAACGCCATGACCGCCGCCGACGCGGTGTTCGTGCCGCTGCAGTGCGAGTTCTTCGCCCTGGAAGGCCTGACTCAGCTGATGCGGACCATCGAGCGCATCCGCGGCAGCCTCAATCCGCGCCTGGAAATCCAGGGCGTGGTGCTGACCATGTACGACCGCCGCAACAGCTTGTCCGAGCAGGTGGCCCGCGACGTCCGGGAATACTTCGGCGACAAGGTCTATGACGCGGTCATCCCGCGTAACGTCCGCGTCTCGGAGGCGCCGTCGTTCGGCAAGCCCGTGCTGCTGTATGACCTGAAGTGCGCCGGCAGCCAGGCCTACCTGAAGCTGGCCCGTGAGGTGATCAGCCGCGAGCGCGATCGCCAGGCCCAGGCGGCCTAAGCACTTTTCCGCATATCGATCCGAACTAGAACGAGAAGAAGATGGAGTCCGTAGTGGCTGAGGCGAGTGGTTCCGAGGGGCGTCGTGGTCTGGGTCGGGGTCTGTCCGCCCTGCTGGGCGAGGTCGAGAACGCGCCGGCCCAGGCGCCGGGCGACAACGCCCCCGGCTCGCGCGAAGCGCCGATCGAGATCCTGAAGCGCAATCCCGACCAGCCGCGCCGCACCTTCCGTGAGGAGGACCTGGAGGACCTGTCCAACTCGATCCGCGAGAAGGGCGTCCTGCAGCCGATCCTGGTGCGTCCCGCGCCCGGTTCGCCCGGCGAATACCAGATCGTCGCCGGCGAACGCCGCTGGCGCGCGGCCCAGCGCGCCGGCCTGCGCAGCGTGCCGATCATGGTCCGCGAGCTGGACGACCTGGCGGTGCTGGAAATCGGCATCATCGAGAACGTCCAGCGCGCCGACCTGAACGTCCTGGAAGAGGCGCTCTCCTACAAGGTGCTGATGGAGAAGTTCGAGCGCACCCAGGAAGCGATCGCCCAGACCATCGGCAAGAGCCGTAGCCACGTCGCCAACACCATGCGCCTGCTGGCCCTACCGGACGAGGTGCAGTCCTACCTGGTCAGCGGCGAGCTGTCGGCCGGTCATGCCCGCGCCATCGCCGCCGCCGCCGACCCGGTGGCCCTGGCCAAGCAGATCATCGACGGCGGCCTGTCGGTTCGCGAAACCGAGGCTCTGGCCCGCAAGGCGCCGTCCTCGTCGCCGGCCAAGAACAAGGGCGGCCGTCCGCCGCGCGTGAAGGATACCGACACCCAGGCGCTTGAAGCCGACCTGTCGTCGGTCCTGGGCCTCGACGTCTCGATCGACCATCGCGGCTCGACCGGAACCCTGACCATCACCTATGCGACGCTCGAGCAGCTCGACGACCTCTGCAACCGGCTGACGCGCGGGGTCTGATCGTCTGCACCTAAAACCGTGCGAATGAGCGGATTTCTGGGGTCTCCAAAATCGCCTCTGTCGCGCACCGAACGGCGCCTTTCCGTACTCCGGGAGGCGCCGTTTTCGTGAGAGGAGGGCGCTCCACAGCGATTTCCGCCGCAAACCCTTCTCGCATAAGGCTTTCTTGAAAGTCGTCCACAGGCGCGCAAAGGGCCGGTTTTCGGGGGTTTTGAGCCCTACAGCCCCAACCGTCGCGCGCGACCCGCGATCATCAGCGCCAGGCGCTCGGCGATCAGCTGGTCGGGGGAGCCGGAGGTCTTGCAGGCGCGGTCGGCGTTGAGGACCTCGCCCTGAATCTCGAGGATCGCTTCCAGGTTCCAGGCGCGGGCCTGGCGCAGGAATTCGCGCTCCTGCTTCCAGAAGACGCCGGAGGCCTTGGCGGCGGCCTGCAGGTCGACGCCGTTCTTGTGCAGGGTCAGGACGCGGCGCAGACGGCCCAGATAGTAGCCGATGGCCCGGACAGCGGCCGGACCGCCTTCGCCCTCGGCGGCGGCGCGGCGGAGGGCTTGCTGGGCGAGACCGGCCTTGCCGCCAAAGGCGTCGGCGGCGGCGTCGCTGAGCGAGGCCTCGGGCTCGACGCCGAGGAAATCCGTCAGGTCGGCGGCGGTGGCGGTGATGCCGCTGCCCGGGCCGAGGTAGAGAGCCAGGCGTTCGATCTCGGCGCGGGCCACGCCGCGCTCCTTGGGCAGGCGCGAGACGAAGAGGTCCAGGGCCTCGCCGTTCAGGCTGACCTTGTCATTGGCCAGGGTGTCGCGGGCCAGGCGGGCCAGGTCGCCGGCTTCGTCCTCGTAGCAGGGGATGACGGCGCAGCCATTGGCCTTCTCGCCAACCTTGCGCAGCTGGGACTCGCGGCCCAGGGCCCCGGCCTCGACCAGGAAGAAGGCGTCGGGGTTCAGCTGGCCCTCGACATGGCGGGTCAGGGCCTCGGCGGCCTGCTTGTCGGGACCGGCCTTCTCGCCGTTCAGGCGCAGTCGCACCAGGCGGCGGCCGCCCATCAGCGACATGGCCGACAGCTCGTCCTCCAGCTTGGCCGG
Source organism: Caulobacter sp. GW456-12-1-14-TSB4 (assembly GCF_059424195.1). Classification (NCBI taxonomy): domain Bacteria; kingdom Pseudomonadati; phylum Pseudomonadota; class Alphaproteobacteria; order Caulobacterales; family Caulobacteraceae; genus Caulobacter; species Caulobacter sp. GW456-12-1-14-TSB4. Next base: position 176,223 of record NZ_JBWKZF010000009.1, on the reverse strand, counting down.
ATCGGCGTCCAGGTCGCCGTCGGTCAGCATGGCGGTGTCGAAGGGATCGTCCGGGCGCTCGACCACGCGCTTGGCCAGGGCGTTGGCGCGATCGCGCACCACGCCCCGGTCCTTGCCGTAGAGGACCACGGCCCGGATGTCCGGGGTCGGCTCCCGCAGGAAGCGTTCGACGTCCGGACGCTTGGAGAGGATCATTGTCGGACTAGGCCACCGGCTTCTTCTTGCCGGCCGCCAGCCAGGTGGCCAGTTCGAGCTGGATCTTGCGCGCGGCTTCCGCCGCCGCCCGTTCCTGGCCGTCGTTCTGGGCCGCGATGGCCGCGTAGGGCTGGTCGGCCGAGTCGTAGGTCACCGACACCTCGGTCTTGCCCTTGGTGGCCTCGGCGCCGTTCTTGGCGTCCAGCAGGCGCCAGTCGACGCTCATCCGCAGTTCGTAGCGGTTGGCGACGTTGTCGAGGCGCACGCCGCGGGCAAAGCGGATTTCCTTGACCGAGAAGTACAGCTTGTAGGCGCTGGGATCGCCCTGCTTGTGGCCCAGATAGTCGTCCAGCTGCTCGCGCAGCAGGTAACCGCCCCGGCCCTCGTCGGGGATGGTCTCGATGCTGGAGAGGCCGCCCTCGACGCCCGGACGGCCATACAGCGGCGTGAAGCCGGCGCAGGCCGAGAGGGCGAGGGTGGAGAGGGCCAGTACGCCGGCGAGCAGGGTGCGTTTCATCGATCTCAGTTCGCGACGATGTTGACGATGCGGTCCTTGACCACGATCACCTTGCGGACCGTGACGCCCTCAAGGTGGGCCAGGACGTTGGGATCCGCCAGAGCGATTTTCTCGACCTCGGCTTCGGGCGCGCCGGCCTTGACCTTGATCTCGCCGCGACGCTTGCCGTTGATCTGGATCGGCAGGACGCGCTCGTCGTCCGCGGCCAGGGCCGGGTCGGCCTTGGGCCAGGGCGCGTTGACGACCATGCCTTCGCCGCCGATCGAGGCCCAGGCCTCCTCGGCCAGGTGGGGCGTGAACGGGGCGACCAGGCGCGCCAGGATGTTCAGGGCTTCCTTGCGGGCCGCCAGCACGCCTTGCGACGCGCCCTCGGCCGGTGCGGCCTTCAGGGCGTTCAGGAACTCGTACAGGCGCGCCACGCCGCTGTTGAAGCGGAAGCCCTCGATGCTGTCGGTGACGAAGCCGATCAGCTTGTGAGCCGACTTGCGCAGGGTCACGGCGGCTTCGTCCGCCGCGTCATGGGCGAAGTCGCCGGCCGGCTGGCTGTCGAACTCGTTCCACAGGCGGTGGGTGAAGCGCCACGAGCCTTCGACGCCCGAATTGGTCCACTGGACGTCACGCTCGGGCGGGCTGTCGCTCATGACGAACAGGCGGGCGCTGTCGACGCCGTAGGCCTCGAAGATGTCCTCGGGGGCGACGACGTTCTTCTTGGACTTCGACATCTTCTCGATGTCGCCGATGATGATCGGCGCGCCGGTCTTGGCGTGCACGGCCGAGCGGGTGTTGCCCTCGACGGTGATGCGGATGTCCGACGGCTCGACCCACTCACCGGCCTCGTTCTTGTAGGCCTCGTGGGTGACCATGCCTTGCGTGAACAGGCCCGCGAACGGCTCCTCGACCGACAACAGGTTCTCGTCCTTCAGGGCGCGGGTGATGAAGCGCGCGTACAGCAGGTGCAGGATCGCGTGCTCGACGCCGCCGATATACTGGTCGACGGCCATCCAGTAGTCGGCTGCTTCCTTGCCGACCGGCTCGTCGGCGGTCGGGTCGGCGAAGCGGGCGAAGTACCAGCTGGAGTCGATGAACGTATCCAGCGTGTCGGTCTCACGCTCGGCCTTGCCGCCGCACGACGGGCAGCTGGTGTGACGCCAGGTCGGATGGCGCAGCAGCGGATTGCCCGGCTTGTCGAAGGTGACGTCGTCGGGCAGGGCGACCGGCAGCTGGTCTTCCGGCACCGGCACGACGCCGCAGGCCTCGCAGTGGATGACCGGGATCGGGCAGCCCCAGTAGCGCTGGCGCGAGACGCCCCAGTCGCGCAGGCGATAGACGGTCGCGCCCTGGCCCTGGCCGGCCGCTTCGATGCGGGCCACGGCCTCGGCCTTGGCGGCCTCGATGTCCAGGCCGTCCAGGAATTCCGAATTGTAGATCTTGCCGGGGCCGACATAGGCCTCCTTGCCGACCGTGAAGGTCGCGGCGTCCTCGCCGTTCGGCAGCACCACCGGCAGCACCGGCAGGTCGTACTTGCGGGCGAAGTCCAGGTCGCGCTGGTCGTGGGCCGGGCAGGCGAAGATCGCGCCGGTGCCGTAGTCCATCAGGATGAAGTTGGCGATCCAGACGGGCAGGGTGATCGACGGGTCCAGCGGGTGCTGAACGCGCAGGCCGGTGTCGTAGCCCAGCTTTTCCGCGCTCTCGATCTCGGCTTCCGAGGTGCCGCCCTTGCGGCAGTCGGCGATGAACTGCTGGACCTCGGGGTTCTCGATACCCAGACGTTCGGCCAGAGGATGCTCGGGCGCGATGCCGACGAAGCTGGCGCCGAACAGGGTGTCGGGACGGGTGGTGTAGACCTCCAGCCCGTCGGCCATGCCATCGGGGGCCTCACCCTCGAAGGCGAACTTGAAGCGCAGGCCCTTGCTGCGGCCGATCCAGTTCTCCTGCATCAGGCGAACCTTGTCGGGCCAGCGGTCCAGGGTCTTCAGGCCTTCGATCAGGTCGTCGGCATATTGGGTGATGCGCAGGAACCACTGGGTCAGCTTGCGCTTCTCCACGGTCGCGCCCGAGCGCCAGCCCTTGCCGTCGATGACCTGCTCGTTGGCCAGAACGGTCATGTCGACCGGGTCCCAGTTGACCGAGGCTTCCTTGCGATAGACCAGGCCGGACTTCAGCAGGCGCAGGAACCAGGCCTGCTGCTTGCCGTAATATTCCGGGTCGCAGGTGGCGAACTCGCGCGACCAGTCGACCGAAATGCCCAGCGATTTCAGCTGCTCGCGCATGGCGGCGATGTTGTCGTAGGTCCAGCCCTTGGGGTGGACGCCGCGCTCCATGGCCGCGTTCTCCGCGGGCATGCCGAAGGCGTCCCAGCCCATCGGGTGCAGGACGTTGAAGCCCTGGGCGCGCTTGTAGCGGGCCACGACGTCGCCCATGGCGTAGTTGCGCACGTGGCCCATGTGGATGCGGCCCGACGGATACGGGAACATCTCGAGCACGTAGTATTTCGGACGGCCGTCGTTGATCTCGCCGGTCTTGAAGACGTCGGCCTTCGCCCAGGCTTCACGCCACTTGGGCTCGGTGTCTTTGGGATTGTAGCGGGCCATCGGAAACCAGGTGTCTAGATGCAGGAACGCGCCCCGAAGGCGACCGCATCAACGATAAGCGGTTTCGCGGCCGGAGCGCGCAGAGAAATAGGAAGTCTGAAGGGTTCTCGCCGGTCTCAGCGAGAACCCTCCGAAGGGCCTTAGCCCTTGATGTTCGAAAGTCGAAGCTGACGCGCGCGGGTCAGGATCGCGTTTTCCAGGTCGGTGGCGGTCTGGTCGGCGACCGGAGCATCGACCCAGGCGCCGTTGACGTCCTTGGACTGCTTGAACACCGTGACATTCAGGCCGTCGGCGCGCAGGCGGGTGTCCAGGATGTAGACCGTGGCCTTGAAGCGCTCGGCCGGGGTTTCCGGGTTCACGTACCAGTCGGTGATGATCACGCCGCCGTACGGGTCGGCCGAGGCCAGCGGCATGAAGGCCAGGGTGTCCAGGCTGGCGCGCCACAGATAGCCGTTGACGCCGATCGAACCTTCCGAGGTCGGAGCCTTATTGCCACGGCCGAAGCGCTTGAACGGGTTCAGGCCCGGCTCGTCGCTTTGGGTGGTGAACGTCTTCGGGGGCTTGTTGCTGGCGCATGCGGTCATGCCCAGCATCGACAGAGCCAGGACGCCTGCGGCGACGCCGCGCATCACGGACCCACGTTCAAACGCCATAGTACCTCGCTCCAAATATCTTTCGGGCGCTAGCGCGCACCCTGGCGCGCCCCCGCGGCCGGGAGCCGGTCTATAGCATGGCTGCGCCGCCTCAAAACAGGAATCGCGTGACCTCGTCGCAACAGGACTCGATTGAATCGCCCATTTTGGCGTGGGGTGCGACCTAAGCGAGGTTGACCGCGTTCCGGTCCAGCCTTTAATCGCAATGTAAGGGGCTCGTGCCTATATGGAACGAGTGGGGACAACTGAGTATAGGCGGCGAGTGGTGATGACCGCGACGCGTTTCTTTTTGGCGGGGACTGCCGCGCTGATCCTGACGGGATCGGCGTCGATGGCGTTCGCCCAGGCCAAGCCGCATGCCGTCACGCCTGATTTCTCGGTCAAGAATGACTTCACCAGCGCCGCCGCCGGCGTCCAATATCCGCAGGATGACAAGCGCACCCTGCGTTGGGACGCCAAGAAGGGCCGCTGGGGCCTGAAGCTGGACCTCGACCAGCCTTCGAGCCGCGAAATGGAAATGCAGGACGTCCAGGCCGGCGCCTATTTCAAGGTGACCCCGTCGATCCGCGTCGGCGGCGCCGTCAGCCTGGGTGAATCCAACCCGGCCCTGGCCGCCCGCAAGGCCCAGCAGCCCGACCCGGCCCCGCGCGTCCGCCTCGAGACCGCTTTCAAGTTCTAATCTTCGGCCAGCGCCTCTACGGCCGCTATCCCGATGATGCCGCTGCCTTCCAGCAGCGAGACCGTGCGCGCGCGTATGCCACCCAGCGCGTAGACCGGCAGTGCGGTCGCTCCCACCAAGCTTTTCAAGCCGTCCACGCCCAAAGGCTCGCCGCCCGACGGGCTGTTGCTGGGGAAGACCGGCGAGATCACGACGGCGTCGGCCTGCGCGTGCTCGGCGGCCTTGAGGGCGGCGAAATCGTGGGCCGCGACGGTGATCAGCCAGCGGTCGTGCTCTGCGCGCAGGCGAGGGATTTCGGCCGAAAGCCGTTGGGGCATGTGCAGGCCGTCGGCGTTGATGTCGTCGGCCAAGCGGCGATCGGCCCCGACCAGCAGCAGCAGGCCACGTTCGGTGGCGATCGTCCGCAGACGGAAGCCACGCTCGACCGCGTCCTCGGTGTCGAAGGCCCGATAGACGACGCCCGCGCCGGCCGGCAGGCGTTCGGCGACGGCCTCGGGGTTCGGGACGCGCTGCGGATCGGTGAAGAACAGCAGGCCGGGCAGGGTCCGGCCGCGCGCGGTCCTTGGCGGAAAGGCGCTGGCCGCACTAGACAGGGCCTGCAATTCGCTCACGTCCCCGTCCAAGGCGTCCCTCAATGTCGCAAGCCCTCGCCGAAATCCAAGCCCGTATCGCCGCCGCCGAGCTGCGCGCCGGGCGTCCGGCGGGCGCGGTGACCCTGGTGGCGGTGTCCAAGACCCAGCCCTGGGAGCATATCGCGCCCGTGCTGGACGCGGGACAGAAAGTATATGGCGAGAACCGCGTGCAGGAGGCGATGGAGCGTTGGGGCCCGCGCCGCGAGGGTCTGGAGCTGCGTCTGATCGGCCCGCTGCAGACCAACAAGGCCCGCGAGGCCGTGGCCTTCTTCGACGTCATCGAGACGCTGGATCGCGAGAAGCTGGCCCGCGTGCTGGCCGAGGAGGTCCAGCGAGCCGGCAAGGCCCCGCGCCTCTACGTCCAGGTCAATATTGGCGAAGAGGACCAGAAGGCCGGGATCGCCCCCGCCGAAGCCGACGCCTTCATCGCCGCCTGCCGGGAGACCTATGGCCTGACGGTAGAGGGCCTGATGTGCATCCCGCCCGTCGACGCCGATCCCGCTCCGCACTTCGCGGCCTTGCGGGCCATCGCCGAGCGCAACGGCGTCGAGAAGCTGTCGATGGGCATGAGCGACGATTTCGAAGTGGCGATCGCGCAGGGCGCGACCTCGGTGCGGGTGGGTTCGGCGCTGTTCGGCAGCCGCCACTACACCTAGTCGGCCACGATCTCGACCGCGTCGCCGGGCTGGGCGATCGCCAGAAGCGCTTCCAGGTCAGGCCGCGCCAGGGCCACGCAGCCCTCGGTGCCCGGATAACCCTCCCGCGCCAGGTGCATGAAGATCGCCGAGCCCATGCCGGGCACGGGCGGGCGGTCGTTGTGGCCCAGGATCACCACCAGGTCGTAGACGTTGTCGTCGCGCCACATCCGCTCGGCGCTGGCCGGATAGGGCAGCAGGACGGGGCGGTTGTAGTTCGGATCGCTCGGGGCGTCGCACCAGCCGTCGTCGGGCCGGGTGGCGTGAAGGGGCAGGGCGGTCTTCGGGCCACCCTTGTAGACATCCGGCCGGTACCAGACCTCGCGCATCACCCAGGTCCCGGTCGGGCTCTTGTTGTCGCCCTCGCGCTTGTCGGCGGCGGCGATCGCGCCGGCCTTGCCGATCGCGCAGCGCAGGATCTGTCCGTTCAACTCGAAACGGCCGTCGGCATGGGCTCGGAACAGCATCTATTGTCTACTCCCGGACTTAAGGTCCCGCTCGGGGTTGTCCCCGAGGGCCGCAGCGGTGCATGTTCCGCCTCATGGCGCAACGCAAGACGCTTCTGCTGATCGATGACGACGAGGACCTGCGCGGCGCTTTGGCCGAGCAGCTGGCCTTGCACGAGGAATTCGCCGTGGCCGAGGCCTCGACCGCCGGCGAGGGCGTGAAGATGTCGCGCGAGGTCAAGCCGGACCTGATCCTGCTGGACGTCGACCTGCCCGACATGGACGGCCGCGAGGCCTGCCGCCTGATGCGCAAGAACGGGGTCACGGCTCCGGTGATCATGCTGACGGCCGCCGCCAGCGACAGCGACACCATCCTGGGCCTGGAGTCCGGGGCCAACGACTACGTCACCAAGCCCTTCCGCTTCGGCGTGCTGCTGGCCCGCATCCGCGCCCAGCTGCGCAGCTACGAGGCCTCGGAAGACGCGCTGTTCCGCATCGGTCCGTACGAATTCCGCCCGTCCGCCAAGCTGCTGGTCGACGAGAAGCAGAAGAAGGTGCGGCTGACCGAGAAGGAAACCAACATCCTCAAGTACCTCTACCGCGCCGGTTCCAAGCCCGTGTCGCGCGAGGAGCTGCTGACCGAGGTCTGGGGCTACAACGCCGGTGTCACCACCCACACGCTGGAAACCCACGTCTACCGCCTGCGCCAGAAGATCGAGCCCGATCCGGCCGTGGCGCGGATCCTGATCACCGAGATGGGCGGGTATCGGCTGCAGCCGTAACGAAAAAGGCCCGGTCAGCGATGACCGGGCCTTCTTACTTTCGGGGATCGGCTAAACGCTTAGGCGTTGCCGACCACGCCGCCGGCTTCGGCCTGGGCCTTGCGCGCGGCGTAGACGCCGGCGAAGTCGATCGGGTCGATCAGGAAGGGCGGGAAGCCGCCTTCGGCCGAGACGTCCGAGATCAGGCGACGGGCGTACGGGAACAGGAAGCGCGGGCACTCGATCAGCAGCACCGGCTCCAGATCGGCTTCCGGCACGCCCTCGATGTGGAACAGGCCGCCGTACACGACTTCGATGTGGAACACGGCTTGCTCGTCGCGCAGGGCGCGGGCCGACAGCTTCAGGTCCACTTCGAACAGGCCGTCCGGACGACCGCGGGCGTTCATCTCGACGCCCATGTCGATCTGCGGCTGGGCCGCGCCGGCGCGCAGGCTGTCGGGAGCCAGCGGGTTTTCGAACGAGAAGTCGCGCACGAATTGCGCCAGGATACGGATGCCCGATTGCGCGGCGGCGTTGTCGTCCGAAGTCGCCTGAGGGGCGGTGGTGTCGGTCATTAGGATAAAATCCGTAATCGGCGTCTAAAACGCCTAAGAAAGGTGGGGCGCTGCTACCATGAGGGTTAGTCTGGCGCAACGCCAGGCGCCTGACGCGAGAGCCCGTCTAGCCTATATAGACACCCAGGAGCCTGTTTCCACAGGCTCCCGTCTTAAGTTGGAGTGTGGCGGGCGCCGAAACCGCACACACTTTCGGCTGCCACACTCCCCTGGGCCCCAAGCCCGTTGCCGGACCTTGAAGTGCTCCAGATCCTGTTCCTTGCCGCGGTCGCCGCCGTTGTCCTGTATCAACTGTACGCCACCCTTGGGCGTCGCACGGGACGTCAGCCCGAGGACGTGGTGACGGCCCAGCCCGGCGCCGCGCCGGTTCCGGCGGAGACGCACCCGATCCTGCGCACCGAAGGCCTGGCGGCCTTGAAGTCCAAGCAACCGGACTTCGATCCGACCAAGTTCCTGGCCGGCGCCCGCTCGGCCTATGAGCAGATCGTCAAGGCCTATGCCGAAGGCGACCGCGAGACGCTGAAGCCCCTGCTGGCCCAGGACGTGATGGACAATTTCGAGCAGGCCATGGCCGCGCGCGAAGCCGCGGGCCGCAGCGAGAAGGTCGAGTTCATGACCCCGCCGCGCCTGGACCTGGAGAAGATCGACGTGGTCGGCGACCTGGCCAAGGCCGTGGTGCGGATCCTGGCCGAGGTGCGCACCCGCACCAAGGACGAGCGCGGCGAAGGCGTCGACGATCGTCGCACGGCCGAGCTCTGGACCTTCGAGCGCGAGGTCAAGAGCGCCAACCCCAACTGGCGCCTGGCGTTCGTCGCCGCCGCCGAGGCGTAGATGTCGCGAGTCCGCGGCATCCCGACCGCCCTGGCCCCTCTGGCTCTGGCGGCCCTGCTGCTGAGCGCCTGCGCCAGCACGACGATGGCCCCCGCGCCGCCGCCGGTCGCGACCGCTCCGACGCCGCCGGCGACCAATATCCCACCGCCGCCTTCGACCCGACCGGCGACGGCGTTGTCGTTCTCCAGCCTGAACGGCTGGGCGGACGAGGACCATCTGGCGGCTCTGAGCGCCTTCCGCGCCGGCTGCGGCGTCGCCAAGGACGCGGCCATGGCTCGCGTTTGCAGCCTGGCCAAGTCGATGACGATCCAGGATCGGGAGAGCGCCCGCGCCTTCCTGGAAGCCAATTTCCGCGTCGAGCCCATCGGTGACGAGGGCCTGCTGACCGCCTATTTCGCCCCGCAGTACGAGGCGCGGATGTCGCGCAACGCCGAGTTCACCGTTCCGCTGCGCGGCCTGCCGGCCGACCTGGTGGTGCTGGACCTGGGCGCGTTCGAGCCCGGCTTCGTCGGCAAGAAGATCACCGGCCACGTCGAAGGCCCGACCTTCGTGCCCTATCCCGACCGCGCCGAGATCGAGGCGACCCCCACCGACAAGCCGCTGGCCTGGATGCGGCCGGAAGAGCTGTTCTTCCTGCAGATCCAGGGTTCGGGCGTGCTCGTCCTGCCCGACGGTCGCCGGGTGCGGGCGGTGTTCGCCGGGACGAACGGCCGACCGTTCGTGGGCGTCGCCAACGCCATGCGCGACAAGGGCCTGCTGCCCGACAACAACACCTCCGGCGACGCCATCCGGACCTGGCTGGCCGACCATCGCGGGCCCGAGGCCGACGCGATCATGCAGCTGAACCCGCGCTACGTGTTCTTCAAGACGCTGCCCGATGACGGCAAGGAGCCCGTCGGTTCGGCCGGCGTGCCGCTGCCGCCCGGCCGGGCCATCGCCATCGACCCCAGCCGCCACGGCATGGGCGAGCTCTACTGGCTGGACGCCGCCGCGCCGAAGCTGGCGGGCGCCTTCCCGGCCTATCGCCGCCTGGCCGTGACCCTGGACACCGGCGGGGCGATCAAGGGCGACGTGCGGGCCGACCTCTATATGGGCACCGGGACCGCCGCCGGGGCCGAGGCCGGCCGCGTGCGCCACGCCCTGCGCCTCTACCGGCTTGTTCCCCAGTAGGATGGCGAAGAAGCCGCCGCCATCCCAAGAGAAAAAGGGGCCCGAGGACGATCGCCGCCTCTGGAAGCTCGTCGCCTCGACGGTCATGCCGCGCGCGCCGCAAAAGCCCGAAAAGATGCGGTCCAAGGCCCGGATCCGGCCCTCGCTGAAGGCTGATACGGCCCTGCCCGCCGACCCACCGACGCGCCTGGTCTCGATCGCCCCGTTGCGCGTGAGTCCCGAGGAGCTGAAGCCGGCGCCGGCCAAGACCCTGAAATACGCGCCCGACCGCATCGAGCCCAACCGCAAGCGCCGCATCGTCAAGGCCCACGACCCGATCGGCGCGCGCCTGGACATGCACGGCCTCGACCAGGACCAGGCCCGCGCGACCCTGGAGGGCTTCATCCGCCGCGCCTATGACGACGGCCACCGCGCGGTGCTGGTGATCACCGGCAAGGGCCGGATCGGCCATGGCGTGCTGAAGCAGCGGACCCCGGAATGGCTGGCGGGCCCGGCCGTGCGCGAGATGATCGCCGGGGTCTCGACCGCCGACCAGCGGCACGGCGGCGAGGGCGCGCTCTACGTGGCCCTCAAGCGCAAGGCCTGAAAGCGCCACGATCCACGCGCAAAGCTTGGCCGGAGCTGCGGAGGCGCGCATGGATATCGAGATCGGGGCCGAAGCCAAGGACAAGAGCCTGAATCAGAAGGTCGCCATCACCGTCGTGGCGCTGTCGATCTTCATGGGCGTGTCGGGCATCAAGGACGGCAACATCACCCAGGCCATGCAGCAGGCGCAGTCCGACAGCGTCGACGCCTGGAACGAGTACCAGGCCACCAAGACCAAGCTTCACATCGACGAGACGGCGCTGAACCAGGTGCGTCTGATGGCCGGTGATCAGCGCGCGGCAGTCCAGGCCGAGGCCCTGCGGCTGGAGACCGAGATCGCCAAGTACAAGGCCGAAGCGCCGGCCCTGAAGGCCAAGGCCGAGGGGTTCTCCGGCCAATACGACGCGCTCAACGTCCATGACGACCAGTTCGACGCCTCCGACGCCCTGATCTCGATCGCCGTATCGATCGCGGCGGTGGCGGCGCTGGTCGAGATCCCGGCGGCGCTGTGGGCGGCCTGGGGGTTCGGGGCGCTGGGCGTGGTGATGGGTCTGGCCGGCTTCCTGGGCTGGAGCCTGCACTCGGCCTTCCTCAGCAAGCTGCTGGGTTAGCTTTTCCGCGAGGCCTTTTCGGCGATGCCGGACGTGCCTTCGCGGGCTTCCAGCTTCTCGGCGACGGCGTCCAGCGAGACGCCCGAGGCGGCCATCAGGGCCAGCCAGTGATAGAGCAGGTCGGCGCTTTCGGCGGCCAGGGCGTCGGGGCCCTGGGCGACAGCGGCGATCACGGTCTCGACGGCTTCCTCGCCCAGCTTCTTGGCGGCCAGGGCCGGGTCGTTCAGCAGCTTGACGGTGTAGGACGCGGTGGGATCACCGCCCTTGCGGCTTTCGATCGTGGCGGCCAGACGGTCGAGGACGTCGGTAAGGCGGCTCATGCGGCGCTCCGGTCCAGGCGCACGGGGATGCCGGCGTCGGCCATGGCCTGCTTGGCCTCGCCGATGCTGATCTCGCCGAAGTGGAAGATCGAGGCGGCCAGCACGGCGGCGGCATGGCCTTCGCGGGCGGCCTCGACCAGGTGTTCGGTCTTGCCCGCGCCGCCCGAGGCGATCACCGGCACGTTCACCGCGCCCGTCACGGCCTTCAGCAACGGAATGTCGTAGCCGATCTTGGCCCCGTCGCGGTCCATCGAGGTCAGCAGGATCTCGCCCGCGCCGCGCTCGACCACCTTGGCGGCCCAGTCGACGACGTCCAGGCCGGTGTCCTTGCGGCCGCCATAGGTCCAGACGTTCCAGCCCGAGCCGTCCTCGCGCAGCTTGGCGTCGATGGCCACGACCACGCACTGAGCCCCGAAGGCGTCGGCGCCGGCGGCGATCAGGTCGGGGTTCTCGACCGCGGCGGTGTTGGTCGAGACCTTGTCGGCCCCGGCCAGCAGCAGCCGGCGCATGTCCGACACTTGTCGGACGCCGCCGCCCACCGAGACGGGCATGAAGCAGACCTCGGCGGTGCGCGAAATGACGTCCAGGATCAGGCCGCGGCCTTCGCTGGAGGCGGTGATGTCCAGGAACATCAGCTCGTCGGCGCCGGCGGCGTCATAGGCCCGCGCCTGCTCCACCGGATCGCCGGCGTCGCGCAGGGCCACGAAATTGACCCCCTTGACCACCCGCCCGTCCTTCACGTCGAGGCAGGGAATGATCCGGGTCTTCAGCATCAGACCGCCGCCGCGATCAGGGCTTCGGACGGCTTGATCGTGCCGGCATAGAGCGAGCGGCCCAGGATGGCGCCGGCGATCTCGACGCCCTTGCGGGCCTTGAGGCGTTCGATGTCGGCCACGGCGGCCACGCCGCCCGAGGCGATGACCGGGATCGAGACGGCGTCGGCCAGCTCGCCCACGCCTTCCACGTTGACGCCGGTCAGGGCGCCGTCGCGGCTGATGTCGGTGATGATCAGGGCGGCGACGCCGGCGTCCTCGAAGCGACGCGACAGGTCGATGGCCGACAGGTCCGACAGGCCGGTCCAGCCGTCGATGGCGACCTTGCCGTCGCGGACGTCGACGGCCACGGCGATCTGCTCGGGCCACAGGCGGGCGGCCTTCTTGACCAGTTCGGGATCGTGCACGGCCACGGTGCCCAGGATCACGCGCGACACGCCCGCCTCGATCCAGGCCTCGACGCCCTCCAGGGTGCGGATGCCGCCGCCCAGCTGCACGGGGATGGAGATCGACTCCAGGATCTGTTCGACGGCGGCGGTGTTGACCGACTTGCCCTCGATGGCGCCGTTCAGGTCGACGACGTGCAGCCACGAGAAGCCGTCCTTGACGAAGCGCTGGGCCTGGTCGGCGGGCGAGTTGTTGAAGACCGTGGCCTTCTCCATGTCGCCGTGCAGCAGGCGCACGCACTGGCCGTCCTTCAGGTCGATGGCGGGATAGAGGATCATGGGCGCCATTCCAGGAAGTTGGCGAGCAGGGCGAGCCCTGCGGCTTGTGACTTTTCAGGGTGAAACTGTAGGCCCGCGACATTGCCCTTGGCCACCGCCGCGACGAACGGGCCGCCATGGTCTGTGGTGGCCACGACGTCGGCCGGATCGGCCGCGTTCAGGGCGAACGAGTTGGCGTAGTACATGTGGGCGCCGTCCTCGATGCCTGAGAACAGGGCGTGAGGGCGGGCGAATTGGATGGCGTTCCAGCCCATGTGCGGGATGGTCAGCGACGGATCGGTCGGCTCGAGCTTCTTCACCTGGCCGGCGATCCAGTCGAGGCCCGGCGTGACGCCGAACTCCAGGCCTTCGGTGGCCAGCAGCTGGTGGCCGACGCAGATGCCCATGAAGGGCTGGCCACGACCGTGCACGGCTTCGTTCATCGCCTCGTAGACGCCGGTCGCGTCCAGGCCCGCGCGGCACGAGGCGAAGGCCCCGACGCCGGGCAGGAAGACGCGATCGGCCTTGGCGACAAGGTCGGGATCGGCGGTGACGACGATGTCGGCGTCGAGCGCGCGGCGGCGGGCCGCCTCACGCAGGGCCTTCTCGGCCGAACGCAGGTTGCCCGACCCGTAGTCGATCAGGGCGACGGTCTGCATGGAGTATCCTTACAGCACGCCCTTGGTGGACGGCGCCTGGCCGCCGGTCTTCGGGTCGATCTCGACCGCCTGACGCAGCGCCCGGGCCAGGGCCTTGAAGCCGCTTTCGGCCACATGGTGGGTGTTGTCGCCGTACAGCGTTTCCAGATGGACGCACGCCCCGACGTTCATGGCGAACGCGTGGTGGAACTCCTTGAAGAGCTCGGTGTCCATCTCGCCGACCTTGGGCCGCTTGAAGTCGACCTTCCAGATCAGGTACGGCCGGTTGGACAGGTCGATGGCGCAACGCGTCAGGGCCTCGTCCATCGGGATATAGGCGTGGCCAAAGCGCCGGATGCCCTTGAAGCCATCCAGCGCCTTGTTGATCGCCAGGCCCAGTACGATGCCGGTGTCCTCGACCGTGTGGTGCATGTCGATATGCAGGTCGCCCTTGGTCTCGACCTTGAGGTCGAAGCCGCCGTGGCGCGCGAAGCTCTCCAGCATATGGTCGTAGAAACCGATGCCGGTGGAGATCGTCGAGACGCCGGTCCCGTCGAGATCGATCCAGACCCGGATCTGGGTCTCCTTCGTCTCGCGGACCACTTCAGCGGTGCGGGCCATGAGTGTCCTTACAGTCCGTTCTTCTCGGCCAGCTCGCGCAGGGAAACCTGCGGGCGCGGACCGTAGTGGTCGATGACCTCGGCGGCGGCCAGGCTGCCCAGCTGGCCGCAGACCGGCAGCGGGCGGCCCTGCGACAGGCCGAAGAGGAAACCTGCGGCGTATTGGTCGCCCGCGCCGGTCGTGTCCACGACTTTTTCCACGGGATAGGCCGAGATTTCGTGAAGGCTCGCGCCGGCGGCGATCACCGAGCCCTTTTCACCGCGGGTGACCGCGGCGATCTCGCAGCGCGCGGCCAGGGCCTGCACGGCGGCGTCGAAATCGGTGGTCTCGAACAGCGAGCAGACCTCGGCTTCGTTGGCGAAGACGATGTCGCACTGGGTCTCGATGAAGCCCAGCAGGGCCGAGCGATGGCGATCGACCATGAAGCTGTCGCTCAGCGTCATGGAGATCTTGCGGCCGGCGCCGTGGGCCAGGGCTGCGGCCTTGGCGAAGGCGCGGCGAGCTTCCGGCGGGTCGAACAGGTAGCCCTCGAGATACGAGTACTTGGCCGCCTCGATGATCTCGGGATCGACGTCGGCGCTGGTCAGCTCGACGCAGGCGCCCAGATAGGTCGACATGGTGCGCTGGGCGTCGGGGGTGACGTTGATCAGGCACTGGGCGGTCGCGGGGCCTTCGGCCAGCGACGGCGTGGTGAAGGTGCAGCCGATGGCCTTCATGTCATGACGGAACACGCGGCCCAGCTGGTCGTCGGCGACCTTGCCGATATAGGCGGCGCGGCCGCCGAAGCTGGCGATGCCGGCCATGCTGTTGGCGACGCTGCCGCCCGAAGCCTCGATGCCCGCGGCCATGGCGTCATACAGGCTGGCCGCGCGCGCGGTGTCGATCAGGGCCATCGAGCCTTTGGCCATGCCTTCCTTGGCGATGAAGGCGTCGTCGCACTGGGCGATGACATCGACGATGGCGTTGCCGATGCCGGCGACGTCGTAAAGCGCGGTCATGAAGCGGGACAAACCTTTGAAAGAACGGGGCGAGACGCCGAAAACACTTGGCGATTAAAGGAAGTGGGGCCTCAAGGCAACGCGAGGCTTGCTCCATCGATCGCGACATCTTAGCTGCGGGGCTCCGTAGAACGCGAGTATCCCGATGGCCGACGTCCTGATCCTGGTCCCCGCCCGTGACGAGCACCGGTATGGCGACAGCTGGACGCCGCTGCTGGAGCGCTTGGCGACGCCGCTGCGGCGTCACGGCCTGACCATCGCCGCCCAGCCGTGGACCGACCCGGTCGAGGTTGGCCAGGCGCGTCTGGTCATGCCGTCCCTGGCCTGGGGCTACCACGCTCGCCAGGCCGACTGGTTCGCGCAGCTCGACGCCTTCGAGGCGGCCGGGATCCGCATGGTCAATCCGCCGTCGGTGCTGCGCTGGAACTCGACCAAGACCTATCTGGTCGGAATGACGGCCCAGGGCGCGCCGGTCGTGCCGACCCATGCCCATGACGGCCTGACGCCAGAGCATGTCCAGGCCGCCTTCGACGTGTTCGGGGTGGACGAGGTCGTGGTCAAGCCG
The DNA here is from genome assembly GCF_059424195.1 of Caulobacter sp. GW456-12-1-14-TSB4. Lineage (NCBI taxonomy): Bacteria > Pseudomonadati > Pseudomonadota > Alphaproteobacteria > Caulobacterales > Caulobacteraceae > Caulobacter > Caulobacter sp. GW456-12-1-14-TSB4. Next base: position 160,663 of record NZ_JBWKZF010000009.1, on the reverse strand, counting down.
CAGGTCTCGGCCGGCTCGCACGAGACCATTCGCGTGAAGCGCCACGGTTTCTCGCTGGACGGCGGTCCGACGGGGCCGGCCCTGATTCAGCCGTTCCTGCCGGCGGTGGGCGAGGAGGGCGAGCTGTCGCTGTTCTATTTCGACGGCGTTTTCAGCCATGCCGTGGCCAAGGTGGCGGTCGATGGCGACTTCCGGGTTCAGCCGCAGTTCGGCGGCAAGGCCACCGAGATCGCGCCCGAGCGCGAGGCCCTGCGCGCGGCCGAGATGGTGCTGGAGGCGGCCGGCGCGCCGCTGACCTACGCCCGCGTGGACCTGATCCGCGGTCTGGACCACACGCCGCAGCTGATGGAGCTGGAGGCGATCGAGCCGGACCTGTTCCTGGAGCACGCCCACGACAAGGGCGAGGCGTTTGCCCGGGCCGTGGTGCGAGCGATCGGCTAGCTCGGCACAGGCCCCCACCTGACCTGCTCACGCAGGTCTGTCCGCCCCCAAGCGGGGCGGAGAGTTAACCTCCGCCCTTGCGGGGTGGGCTCTCCTCCCCCTCTTGGGGGAGGGGGACCGCCGAATGGCGGTGGAGGGGGCTAGTCAGGCCCCCAGGAACAACTCCCGCGACGGGCACAGATCGCTGATCTTGCACACCTCGCACTTCGGTTTCCGCGCCACGCAGACATACCGCCCGTGCAGGATCAGCCAGTGGTGCGCCCGCGTCTGGTAGGGTGGCGGCACGATCCGCATCAGGTCCTGCTCGACGGCGTCGGGGACCTTGCCGGCCGACAGTTTCAGGCGGTGCGAGACCCGGAATACGTGGGTGTCGACGGCGATGGCGGGTTCGATGTCCAGCTCGTTCAGCACCACCGACGCCGTCTTGCGGCCGACGCCCGGCAGGGACTCCAGGTCCTCGCGGTTCAGCGGCACCTGGCCGCCGTGCTTGTCCATCAGGATGTGGGCGGCGGCGATGACGTTCTTGGCCTTGGTGCGGAACAGGCCGATCGAGGCGATGTACTTGATCAGCCCTTCCTCGCCGAGCTCCAGCATCTTCTCCGCGCTGTCGGCGACCTGGAACAATGGGCCGGTGGCCTTGTTGACCTGGACGTCGGTGGCCTGGGCCGAGAGGGCGACGGCGGTGACCAGTTCATAGGCGTTCGAGTAGTTCAGCTCGGTCTTGGGGTGCAGGTCCAGGCTCTCGAAGCGCGCGAACAGCACCTCGACCCGCTCGCGTTCGGCCGGGCTGATCCGCTTCACGGGCGGTTTCTTCTTCTTCACGAGCGCGGGTTTGGCCATGGCGCGAACCATGCCGTGATGCGCGTCCCTCGCCAAGCGCGGGGAGGACCCCTAGATTCAGGGCCGACCGCAAGAACCGGGCGGACGCCGTTATGCGAGAGCCGTAACCTATGAGCATGGCATACGACGCATCCCCCCTCCCGGAGACCGCGAGCCCGGAAACTGGCAGCGAAGAGCTGGTCCGCCTGGCCGAACGCTCGCTCGACTACCACCGTATGGCCAAGGCGCTGGACTGGCTGGCCGAGCGGTGGTCCGACCATCCCTCGCTGGACGAGGCGGCCCAGGCCGTGGGCCTGTCGCCGTTCCACTTCCAGCGCATCTTCACCCGCTGGGCCGGGGTCAGTCCCAAGAGCTTCGTCTCGGCCATCGCCCACGCCGAGGCCCGCCGCTCGCTGGAGGCCGGCGGCACGGTGCTGGACGCGGCCTTCGACGCCGGCCTGTCGGGCCCCTCGCGGCTGCACGACCTGTTCATCGCCCAGGAGGCCGCGACCCCCGGCGAGGTGCGCCGGCGCGGCGAGGGCATGAAGCTGCGCTGGGGCTGGGCCCCGACGCCGTTCGGCAAGGGCCTGTTCGTGATGGCCGACCGGGGCCTGGCGGGCCTGGCCTTTTCGGACGGCGACGACGAGGCGACCTTCGCCGACATGCACCGCCGCTTCCCGGCCGCCGCCTGGACCCGCGACGACATGGCCGCCCAGGCCACGGCCTTGCACGCTTTCACGGGCGGGGAGGGGCCGCTGCCGGTCGTGCTGATCGGCTCGCCCTATCACGTGCAGGTCTGGAAGGCGCTGTTGCAGATCCCGGCCGGCGAGACCGCCACCTACGGCCAGGTCGCCTGCTGGGCCGGCAAGCCCAAGGCCTTCCAAGCCACCGGCGGCGCCATCGGGGCCAACCCGATCTCACTGCTGATCCCCTGCCACCGGGCGATCGGCAAGAGCGGCAAGCTGACCGGCTACCACTGGGGCCTGGCCCGCAAGGCCGCGATCCTGGGAATGGAGGCGGTCGCCGCCGCCTCCTAGTCGCCCCTAGAGGATGAACCGGCTCAGGTCGGCATTGGCCGCCAAGGCGCCGATGCGTTCCTGCACATAGGCCGCGTCGATCGCCACGGTCTCGCCGCCGCGATCGGCCGCCGAGAAGCTGATCTCCTCGACCACCTTCTCCAGGATGGTCTGCAGGCGACGGGCGCCGATGTTCTCGACCGAGTTGTTCACCGCCACGGCCGCGTCGGCCAGGGCGTCGATCGCCTCGTCCGAGAAAGTCAGGGTCACGCCTTCGGTCAGCATCAGGGCCTGGTGCTGGCGGATCAGGTTGGCTTCCGGCTCGGTCAGGATGCGGCGCATGTCGTCGCGCGACAGGCCCTTCAGCTCGACGCGGATCGGCAGGCGGCCCTGCAGCTCGGGCAGCAGGTCCGACGGCTTGGCGACGTGGAAGGCGCCCGAGGCGATGAACAGGATGTGGTCGGTCTTCACCGGCCCGTACTTGGTCGAGACCGTCGTGCCTTCGATCAGCGGCAGCAGGTCGCGTTGCACGCCCTCGCGGGACACGTCCGCGCCCGAGCGTTGGGAGCTGCTGGCGACCTTGTCGATCTCGTCCAGGAAGACGATGCCGTGGTTCTCGGCCAGCTCCAGGGCCTCTTGCGTGAGGGCCTCCTGGTCCAGCAGCTTGTCGCTTTCCTCGGCGATCAGCGGGGTCCAGGCGGCGGCGACGGTGGTCTTGTGGGTCTTGGTGCGACCGCCGCCGAACGACTTCATCATTTCGGAGAGGTTCAGCACCTGGGCGCCCGGCTGGCCGGGGATCTCGAAGCTCGCGCCGCCGCCGGTGTCGGCCAGGGTCAGTTCGATCTCCTTGTCGTCCAGATCGCCGGCGCGGAGCTTCTTGCGGAAGCTGTCGCGGGCGGCGGTCGAGCCGGGGCCGGTCATGGCGTCGAGGATACGCTCCTCGGCGGCGGCTTCGGCCTTGGCCTTCACGGCGGCGCGCCGCTTGTCGCGGACCATGGCGAGCGCGCTTTCGACGAGATCGCGGACAATCTGGTCGACGTCGCGACCGACATAGCCGACCTCGGTGAACTTGGTGGCCTCGACCTTGAGGAACGGCGCCTGGGCCAGCTTGGCCAGGCGGCGGGCGATCTCGGTCTTGCCGACGCCCGTGGGGCCGATCAGAAGGATGTTCTTGGGCGTCACCTCGTCACGCAGGTCGGCCGGCACGCGACGGCGGCGCCAGCGGTTGCGCAAGGCCACGGCGACGGCCTTCTTGGCCTCGGCGTGACCGACGATGTAGCGGTCCAGTTCGGAAACGATCTCGCGGGGGGAAAACTCGGTCATCGGTCGTTGATCAGGGTCTCGAAGATCAGGCGCCACCCTTCGGGTCGCCTTTGCCAGACATGCATATAGTGCGCTGCGACAGCTTTTGGACCCTCCGACCACGTGGCTTCGCCGTGGGTCCAGACGAAATCGCCGGCCTTGGAGGCGCCGCCGCCGCGCAGGGTCAGGATCAGGGGCGGGCGGGCCTTGAGCCGCTGCGGGGCGTCCGTCGTGGAGAGCGCCCCGGTTCCACGAGGGCCCAGAAGGCGCGCGCTCGGCGTCAATATGCCGGCATAGGCCATGAACGGGTTCTGCGCCGCCGCCTCGGCCAGGGCGCGTTCGGCCTTGCGCACGGCGTCGAAGGCCTTGGCGGGGGAAGCCTCGCCGCGATTGGCCGTCAGGCCCGCCACCGCCGGCTCTTCCGGGCCTGTCGCGGCGTTTTCGCTGGTGTCGCCCGCGCCGCCGCCGTCATAGACCCAGCGCCAGACGCCATCGGCGTCCTTGCGCCAGATCGTGGCGTACCAGCCGCCGCGACGGCCATTGACGGCGTAGGGCCCCGTGGAGAGCCCGAGGTCCCCGGACTTGGCGGCCACGACCCATACCGGCCACCATTGCAGCTTCGGCTCGCCCTCGGCCGACTTGGCTTCGTAGAGCGCCTTGGCGTTGGTCGCGGTGGGGTCGAAGACGATGGCGTCGTCGGCCATGTGCCTAAGGAACGAGTCCCGTATGCCCAGCGCCAGGCCGTCGGCGGCGAACGCGCGCTCGGCGGCCTCGACCTGGCGAGCGGGCGGAGGGGTGGTGGCGACCGACAGGGCGAAGAGAGCGGCAATGAGCATGGCGAAGGATCCTCCCGGCCGCGATCAGGCGTCGCCGGGAGTCGTCCCGCACGTGGAATGCGACGAAAGCCTACAGGGCTTCGACGGTGAGATTGCCATTCGTGTAGACGCAAATCTCGGCCGCGATGGCCATCGCCTTGCGGGCGATCTCCTCGGCCGAGAGGTCCTGGTCGATCAGCGCCTTGCCGGCCGCCAGGGCGTAGTTGCCGCCCGAGCCGATCGCCGCCACCGCGTTGCCGTCGGCGCTCTCGCCCGGCTCCAGCACGTCGCCGACGCCGGTGACGGTGTAGATGGCGGTCTTATCGGCCACCAGCAGCATGGCTTCCAGCTTGCGCAGGTAGCGGTCGGTGCGCCAGTCCTTGGCCAGGTCGACGCAGGCGCGGGCCAGCTGGTCGGGATACTGCTCCAGCTTGGCCTCCAGGCGCTCGATGAGCGTGAAGGCGTCGGCCGTGGCCCCGGCGAAGCCGGCCACCACCTTGCCGCCGGCCAGGCGCCGGACCTTGCGGGCGTTGCCCTTGACGACGGTTGGGCCCATGGAGACCTGTCCGTCGCCGGCGATCACGGTCTGACCGTTCTTGCGCACCGCCAGAATGGTCGTGCCGTGCCAGTCGGGGAAGGAAGTCGAGCTTTGCATGGCTTCGCATGTGGCGAGGCCGGGCCGGAGGGTCAAGCGCCGTGAGTTTTTCGGAAAGCGAAGTCGAGCGCTACGCCCGCCACCTGGTGCTGCGTGAAGTCGGCGGTCCGGGCCAGCAGAAGCTCAAGGCCGCGCGGGTGCTGATGATCGGCGCCGGCGGTCTTGGCGCGCCGGCCGCGTTGTATCTGGCCGCCGCCGGCGTCGGGACGATCGGCCTCGTCGATCAGGACATCGTCTCGGTGTCGAACCTGCAGCGCCAGGTGCTGTACGCCACCGCCGATGTCGGCCGGCCAAAGGTCGAGGCGGCCGTCGAGCATCTGGCCGCCCTGAACCCGCACACCGTGGTCGAGACCCATCCGGTATGGCTGGACGCCGCCAACGCCGGCGACATCGTCTCGCGGTATGACCTGGTGCTGGACGGCACCGACGACTTCGCCACCCGCTTCGCCGTCAGCGACGCCTGCCTGGCCCATGGCAAGCCGCTGGTCAGCGGGGCCTTGGGTCGCTGGACCGGCCAGGTCGGGGTGTTCCACGGCAAGCCCTGCTACCGCTGCCTGGTGCCGGAGGTTCCGCCTGACGCCGAGACCTGCTCGCTGGTCGGGGTGGTGGGCGCGCTTGCGGGGGTGATCGGATCAATGATGGCCCTGGAGGCGATCAAGCTGATCGTCGGCGCGGGCGAGCCTCTGTCCGGCAAGCTGTTGATCTATGATGCCCTTTCCGCCGAGACGCGCACCGTACGGATCGGGGCCGATCCCCATTGCACAGCCTGTGGCGCTTGACGCGGAACGTTGTTCGTTGAAATCGTGAGCGCCAGGTTCAGATCGTCGGGGAGGGCGGGATGAAGACGCTTTTGCGCGGCCTGGGCGTGGCCCTGGTCCTCATCGTCGTCCTGGCCACCGCCGGCTGGTTCCTGCTGCAGCGGCCGGACATACCCTACGCCACGCTGGAGCAGCGGTATGGCTATGCCGACAGCCAATATATGGACCTGCCGGGCGGGGTGCGGGTCCACTATCGCGATCTGGGGTCGCGTGACGCGCCGGCGATCGTGCTGGTCCACGGCTTCGCGGCCTCGACCCATGCCTGGGACGGCTGGACCAAGACCTTGTCGCGGACCTACCGCGTGGTGGTCTTGGACTTGCCGGGCCACGGCCTGACGCGGACGCCTGCCGACTATGTCGTTCGATCGGACAGTTTCGAGGCGGTGGTCGATCAGCTCACCCAGCGCCTGGGGCTGGCGCGCTTCACCCTGGGCGGTAATTCGATGGGCGGGCAGGTGGCCTGGACCTATGCGCTGGATCACTCAGATCGCGTCGAGCGCCTGGTCTTGGTCGACGCCGCCGGCTGGCCGCAGCGCGAGCGGGGCGGGGCGACGATCTTCAAGTTCATCAACCATCCGGTCGGCCGCAAGATATTGAAGGATATCGAGATCCGCCCCTTGATGACCCAGGGCCTGCGGGCGGCCTATATCGATCCCCGGCTGGTCACGCCGGCCCTGACCAACCGCTATGTCGACCTGGCGCGGGCCCCGGGGCACCGCGACATCCTGCTGGGCCAGCGGCCCCGGCGCGTGGCGACGCCCGCTGACCTGTCGGCCATCCATGTCCCGACCCTGGTGATGGTCGGCCAGGACGACCGGCTGATCCCGGCCGCCGACGGCGAGAAGTTCCACAAGGCCATACCGGGCGCGACCCTCATCCTCTATCCGGGCGTCGGCCACGTGCCGATGGAGCAGATCCCGGACCGCTCGGCGGCGGACCTGGAGGCCTGGCTGGCGGCGCATCCGGCGCGGTGAGGTTCAGGCGAAGGCCTTGGCGATGTGGTCCGCCGACCTGGTCAGCACCAGGCGGAAGTTCTCGGTCGACCAGTCGCGGTGGCCGACACCCTTCATCTCGACCAGCTCGCAGGTCTTGCCCGCCGCCTTCAGGGCCTTGGCCATGATCCGCGACTGCTTGGGCGTGACGATACTGTCCTCCGTCCCGTGGATCAGTAGGACGGGCGCCTTGATCTCGGCCGCGCGCAGGGCGGGCGAGGCGGCGATCAGGGCGGCCTTGTCGGCCTTGGGGTCGCCGATCGTCTTGACCCAGTACTCGTAGGCCTTGGAGTCCGCGCCGTCCTCCTGCCGCGAGAAGGTCAGGCTCTCCATCAGGTCGGCGTCGCCGGCGATCGCAACTACGGCCTTGTAGAGGTCCGGCTTGCGCACGGCGCCCATCAGGGCCGCATAGCCACCGTAGCTGGCCCCGCAGATCGCGATCCGTTTCGGATCGGCCAGGCCGGCGGCCACGACGTGCGCCACGCAGTCCTCGACGTCCTCCTGCATCAGGTCGCCCCAGTGACGCCGACCGGCGTCCGCGAAGCTCTTGCCGTAGCCGCCGGAGCCCCGGAAGTTCGGCTGCAGGACCAGCCACCCTCGAGCCGCGAAGGTCTGGACGAACAGGTCGAAGTCCAGGCCGTCGCGGGATTCGGGACCGCCGTGCGGCAGCACGACCATCGGCCTTGGCCCCTTGGCCGAGGTGATGGGCGTCGAGAGGTAAGCGGCGATGCTCTTGCCGTCCCGGGTCTTGATCGACAGGACCTTCATGGGCGCCAGCCGAGCCTCGGTCAGCCAGGGCCGACGCTCGCCCAGCAGTTCCATGTTCTTCTTGTCGAGGTCGTACAGCCAGTAAGCGCCGGGAGCGCGGGGGCCATCGACGTAGAAGATGAAACGCTTGTGGTCGCGACTGACGTCGAAGGGCCGGACGTTGCACTCGGCGCCGAAGAAGGCGTCCACGCCGCGATAGTGGGCGGCCAGTTTCGCGTCGAGGAACCGATGGCTGAGGCGATCGCCGGTCGTCGCCACGCTGACCATGTTATAGGCCTCGTCGCAGAACACGCCGGTGATCGGGCGTTGTAGATCCTTGGCCACGACGTCCCCGATCGCCATGTCGCGCGTGTCGAAACGGCGGATGCAGGGCATGTCGGCGCCGTCGTCGTAGGCCAGCATCAGCACCACGCCCGGCTCGGGCGTGGGGGCGACGAAGTCCATCTCCGGCAACTGTTCGGCAGTGTTGCGACGGATTTTTCGGTAGAGCTTCCACTCGGTCTCGCCCGGCGCCCGGACATAGACCGTGACCACGGTCCCACGTGGATTGGCGTCGTAGCGGATCACGGGCACGCCCTTCTGGATGAACCAGCTCGTGGTCGACGACCGCCCCTTCTCAACCAGCGTGGCTTCGCCGGTGTAGACATCGACCCGGTACAGGGCTTCGACCTCCGACTGCCGGTCCCAGAGTTGCATGAGGATGTTCTTGGGATCGTCGTGCATGAGGTCGACGACATTGGCGAGATTGAACTGCCGGCGCTGGACGCCCTTCTGGTTGGCGAACAGGACCACCTGATCCTTGCCATCGACGCCCATCGAGACGATCCGACGCACCGGGATCGGCACGAAGGTGTCGTAGTACCAGAGACCGTTGGTGTGGCCGGCGACGTCCTTCTCGAAGCGCAACCAGACCAGGAGGCGCTCTTCGTTGGCCCATTCGACCTGCTCGACGGCCAGGTCGCCCAGGCGCACGGGCGCGCCAGCATGCTTGCCGGCCACGGTGTCGTAAAAGACGATGACGGCCGCCGCCTTCTTGTCGATCTCCTTGCGAACCAGGATCGCCACGCGGGTCCCGTTCGGCGACAGGGCGGTATCCAGGACCTCCGCGTCACGAAGCAGCTCGTCTATGCTCGGCGGCGTCTGCGGCTGTGGCGGGGTTTCAGCCTGGGCGTGATCCAGCGCCAGCGGAGCCATCGCGGCTCCGGCGATCACGAAACGTCTGGTGAACAAGGACGCGGCCCCCCGGTCGCTATGTCGAACTCATATTGCGCGACCAGGTCCCGCCGGCCGAGCATCGCGCGCTTCGAGGACTCACGCAACCTGAGGTGGGGGTGTTTCGCCCTAGAGCATCGACGGAATGACCCGGTCCGGCGGCCTATGGCCGTCCATGAAGGTCTTCACGTTGACGATGACCTTCTCGCCCATGTCGATGCGGCCCTCGACCGTGGCCGAGCCCATGTGGGGCAGCAGCACGACATTGGGCAGCTTCAGGAGCTTGGGGTTGATCGCGGGCTCGTGCTCGTAGACGTCCAGGCCCGCGCCGGCGATCTCGCCCTTGGCCAGCATGTTGGCGAGCGCGCCTTCGTCGATGACCTCGCCCCGGGCGGTGTTGACGATCACCGAGTGCGGCCGCAGCAGCTTCAGGCGGCGGGCCGACAGCAGGTGATAGGTGGCCGGCGTGTGCGGGCAATTGACCGAGACGAAGTCCATCCGGGCCAGCATCTGGTCCAGGCTCTCCCAGTAGGTGGCCCCGACCTCCTCGGCGATGCGCGGGCTGACGGGCTTGCGGTTGTGATAGTGGACCTGCATGCCGAAGGCCTTGGCGCGGCGGGCGACGGCCTGGCCGATGCGGCCCATGCCGATGATCCCCAGGCGCTTGCCCCACAGGCGGCGGCCCAGCATCCAGGTCGGCGACCAGCCGTGGAAACCGCCGGACTTGACCACCTCGGCGCCTTCGACGATCCGGCGCGAGGCGGCCATGATCAGGGTCATGGTCAGGTCGGCGGTGTCTTCGGTGAGCACGCCGGGCGTATTGGTGACGATGATGCCGCGCGCATTGGCCGTGGCGACGTCGATATTGTCGACACCGGCCCCGAAATTGGCGATCAGCTTGAGCCGATCGCCGGATCGCGACAGAAGGCGGGAGTCGATACGATCGGTGATCGTCGGCACCAGCACGTCGGCGCGGCCCATCGCATCGACAAGTTCATCCGCCGTCAACGGTTTGTCGGAGACGTTCAGTTCGGTATCGAACAGTTCGCACATCCGCGTCTCGACCGGATCGGGGAGTTTGCGGGTGACGATGACTTTGAGCTTGCGGGCGGCCATGGGCGGTTTGAAAAGCTCTCACTGACGGGCGTTTGAAAGCTGTAGCAAAGGGGCCCGAGGGGGCCAAGCAACATGCCGTCGAAAACAGAACATCGTTCGTTCCGAATGGGTTTCGCCCTGATGGCGCTCACCGGAGCGCTGCTGGCGGGTCCTGCCCTGGCGGAAGGGCCCAAGATCACGCCGTCGGGCCTGGAGGTGCCGCGCTACGTCTCGCTGAAATACGCCGAGGTCAACGCGCGCAACGGCCCGGACGAGGCCCACCAGCTGCTGTGGATCTACCACGCCAAGGGCATGCCGGTGCAGGTGGTGGCCGAAACGCGCGAGTGGCGGCGGATCTGCGATCCGGAAGGGGGTCTCGCCTGGGTGCACAAGCGCACCACCGACGGCCGGCGCTCGGCCATGCGGGTGCAGCCCACCAACCTGCCCCTGCTCGGCGCCCCGAAGGACGGGGCCAAGGTCAGCGCCTATCTGAAGGGCCGCTCGGTCGCCCAGCTCGACAAGTGCGAGAAGGGCTGGTGCAAGCTGCGCGCCGACGGATCGTCGGGATGGGCCAAGGAAAGCGACATCTGGGGCGCCGACCCGGCCGTCCAGTGTCGCAAGGGCTAGGCGCGAACCGGACCCGCGCCGGAACGCCCCGCGACAGGGAAACGTTGAGACCTGACCCAACGCCGTGCTAGGGCGTCCCCATGCAGAAGAACGCCTATACCTTCGAAGAACTCCTGGCTTGCGGCCGCGGCGACCTGTTTGGCCCCGGCAACGCTCAGCTGCCGGCCCCGCCGATGCTCATGTTCGACCGCATCGTCCGGATCGAATCCGACGGCGGCAAGTACGGCAAGGGCTATGTCGAGGCCGAGTTCGACATCAATCCCGACCTCTGGTTCTTCGGCTGCCACTTCATCGGCGACCCCGTCATGCCCGGGTGCCTGGGCCTGGACGCCATGTGGCAGCTGGTCGGCTTCTTCCTGGGCTGGTCGGGCGGTCCCGGCCGTGGCCGCGCCCTGGGCGTCGGCGAGGTGAAATTCACCGGTCAGGTGACCCCGGACGTCAAGAAAGTCGTCTATAAGATCGACCTCAAGCGGGTGATCATGCGTAAGTTGGTCATGGGAATCGCCGATGGTGTCCTGGAAGCCGACGGCAAGCCCATCTACGAAACCAAGGACCTGAAGGTCGGGCTGTTCACGCCCGAACAGATGGCGTCCTGATCCGTTAGACGAGACCGGCCCTCGAGAGCTGGCCCCTGGCGGATCTCGAGGGGGAGAAGAGGATTTACGATATGCGTCGCGTCGTCGTCACCGGACTGGGGATCGTCTCGTCCATCGGCAACAACGCCAATGAGGTGTTGGCGTCCCTGCGGGAAGCCAAGTCGGGCATCGTGGCCGCGCCGGAGTACGCCGAGCGCGGGTTCCGCTGCCAGGTCCATGCCGCGCCCCAGATCGACTGGGAGCCGCTGGTCGACCGTCGCGCGGCCCGCTTCCTGTCACCCGGCCTGGCCTATGCCCACATCGCCATGGAGCAGGCGATCGCCGACTCCGGCCTGGAAGAGGGCGAGATCTCCAACGAGCGCACCGGCCTGATCGTCGGCGCCGGCGGTCCCTCGACCAGCATCATCGTCCAGGCCGCGGCCACGACGATCGAGAAGGGTCCCAAGCGGATCGGCCCGTTCGCGGTGCCCAAGGCCATGAGCTCGGGTCCGTCGGCGGTGCTGTCGACCTGGTTCAAGATCAAGGGCATCAACTATTCGATCAGCTCGGCCTGCGCGACCAGCGCCCACTGCATCGGCGCGGGCGCCGAGCAGATCCAGCTGGGCAAGCAGGACGTGATCTTCGCCGGCGGTTGCGAGGAGCTGGACTGGACGCTGTCGAACCTGTTCGACGCCATGGGCGCCATGAGCAGCAACTTCAACGACACCCCGGCCGTGGCCAGCCGCGCCTATGACAAGGCCCGCGACGGCTTCGTGATCGCCGGCGGCGCCGGCATCGTGGTGCTGGAAGAGTACGAGCACGCCAAGGCGCGCGGGGCCAAGATCTACGGCGAAGTCGTGGGCTACGCGGCCAATTCCGACGGCTACGACATGGTCGCGCCGTCGGGCGAGGGCGCTGCGCGCTGCATGCGCTTGGCCATGGCCGAGGCCGGTGGCCGCACGATCGACTACCTGAACCCGCACGGCACCTCGACCCCGGTCGGCGACAGCCGCGAAATGGGCGCGGTGCGCGACGTGTTCGGCGACAAGGCCCCGATGATCTCGTCGACCAAGTCGCTGACGGGCCACAGCCTGGGCGCGGCCGGCGCGCAGGAAGCCATCTACTCGATCCTGATGCTCAACAACGGCTTCGCCGCCGAGAGCGCCCATATCGAGGAGCTGGACCCCGAGTTCGCCGACCTGCCGATCCTGCGCAAGCGCGAGGACAAGGCGCTGGAGACGGTGATGTCCAACAGCTTCGGCTTCGGCGGCACCAACGGCACGCTGATCTTCAGCCGCGCCGACTAAGGCGCGCGGGCGTCGATGAGCGCCCGCGAGGCCTTCGCCCTCTATCAAGCCGGCCGCTTGGCCGAGGCCGTCGCCCTGTGCGAGCGGCTGGTGGTCGAGGAGCCGACGGTCGAGGCCTGGCACATCCTGGGCGTTTCCCGACTGGGCCTGGACCAGGCCGAAACGGCTTTGGCGGCGCTCGACGCTGGCCTGGCGCTGGACGGCGCGCGGCCCGGCCTGTTGTCGGGTAAGGCGCTGGCCCTGACGGCCTTGGGGCGAGACCAGGAGGCGGTGGTCGCGGCTCGGGCCGCCCTGACCGCCGATCCCGACAATCCCCCTGTTTTCAAGGCCTTGGCCCTGTCGCTCCAGAGACTTGGCGGCTTCGAGGAGGCGCTGGCGGTGCTGGACCACGTCCCGCGCGAGCCGGGCGTCCTGGCTCATCGCGCCGCGCTCAAATCGCTGCTGAACCGCCCGGCCGAGGCGGCGCGGGACCTGGAAGCCTTGCTGGAACTCGACCCGCTGCATCCGGGCCTGGCCGGCGACCTGATGTGGGCCCGCCGCCAGGTTTGCGACTGGAGCGAGGACGCGGCGCTGGACATGCTGGTCAAGGCGGACCTGAAGCTGGGCCGCCCGGCCATCGCGCCGTTCGCGGCCCTGGCGATCTTCGACATTCCTGTCCTGCACCGTCGCTGCGCCCAGCTGACCGCGCCGCAACCCGGTCCGACGCCGGTATGGCCGGCCCGGCCGACGGGGGAGCGTATCCGCATCGCCTACCTCTCCTCCGACCTGCACGAGCACGCCACGGCGCGGCTCTTGGCCGGGGTACTGGAGGCGCATGACCGCTCGAAGTTCGAGGTCTTCGCCGTCTCGTATGGCCCCGAGACCGGCGGCCCGATGCAGGCGCGTTTGAAGGCGGCTTGCGAGCATTGGATCGCCGCGCGGAGCCTTTCGGATGCTGAAATCGCCCTGAAGTGTCGCGAACAAGGCATTGATATCGCGGTGGACTTGAAGGGCTACACCCAGGATGGCCGGCCAGGCGTCCTGGCCCATCGCGCCGCCCCGGTCCAGGTCAGCTGGTTGGGCTATCCGGGCACGCTCGGCGCCCGCGCCGACGTGGTCCTGGCCGACGCCGTGACGATCCCGCCGGGCGCGGAGTCCGACTGGTCCGAGGCGGTGGTGCGCCTGCCGCACTACCAGCCCAACGACGCCCTCGGACCGGTACTACCGCCGCCCAGTCGCGCCGAAGCGGGCCTGCCGGAGGGCGCGCCGGTGTTCTGCTGCTTCAACAACCCGGCCAAGATCACGCCGGAGGTGTTCGCGGCCTGGATGGCGACCCTGAAGGCCGCGCCGGATGCCGCACTCTGGCTCTATGCCGGCGCGCCGGGAGCGGCCGAAAACCTGCGGGCTCACGCAGAAGCGGCTGGGATCGCGCCCGAGCGCCTGATCTTCGCCGAGCCTGCCCCACACGACCAGCACCTGGCCCGCCACGCCCTGGCCGATCTGATGCTCGACACCTGGCCCTACGGCGCCCACACCACCGCCAGCGACGCGCTGCGGATGGGGATTCCGGTGCTGACCCTGCCCGGCAAGAGCTTCGCCAGCCGGGTCGGGGCCAGCCTTTTGACCGCCATCGGCATGCCCGAACTGATCGCCGCGTCCGAGGCTGACTACGTCGCCAAGGCCGTTGCGCTGGTTGCCGACAAAGCCCTGAAAACCCGCGTCGCCGAGGCCGTCGAGCGCTCGACCCTGTTCGATCCGGCCGCCTTCGCACGGTCGCTTGAGGCCGCGTACGAGAGCCTCGTCCGTCGCTGAAGGGTTCCGCACCGCCCCGGCCCCTGCTAACCAGCGAACAACGACTTCAGAAGGGGCCCGACACATGGCCGACGATTACGCGTTCCCCAAGGGCGAGCTGATGCGGGGCAAGAAGGGCCTCGTCATGGGCGTGGCCAACCACAACTCCATCGCCTGGGGCATCGCCTCGCAGCTGGCCGCCCAGGGCGCCGAGATGATCTTCACCTACCAGGGTGAAGCCCTGGAGCGCCGCGTGCGGCCGCTGGCCGAGAGCATCGGCGTCACCACCCTGGTCCCGGCCGACGTCACCGACGACGCCTCGATGGATGCGGCCTTCCAGGCAATTGAAGAGAAGTTCGGGACGATCGACTTCGTCGTCCACTCGGTGGCCTTCGCCAACAAGGACGAGCTGAAGGGTTCGTTCGTCGATAACACCACCCGCGAGGGTTTCCTGACGGCGATGAACATCTCGGCCTTCAGCTTCGTGGACGTCGCCAAGCGCGCGTCCAAGCTGATGCCGAACGGCGGCTCGCTGATCACCATGACCTATCTGGGGTCGGAGCGGACCATCCCGAACTACAACACCATGGGCGTGGCCAAGGCCGCCCTGGAAGCGGCGACCCGCTACATCGCCCGCGACCTGGGCCCCAAGGGCATCCGCTGCAACGCCATCTCGGCCGGCGCCATGCGCACCCTGGCCCTGGCCGGCATCGCCGGCGGCCGTGGCATGATCGCCCAAGGCCGCGCGTTCTCGGCGATGAAGGAAGACACCTCGATGGAAGGCGTCGCGGGCGCGGCCCTGTGGCTGGTCTCCGACCTTGGCCTGTCGACCACGGGCGAAGTCGTCCACGTCGACGCCGGCTTCCACATGATGGGCATGCCGGACGCCGAAGAGGCCTAAGGCTTAGGGCGCATACGCTCTCATGAAACGAACGGCCGCCTCCCTCGCGAGGCGGCCGTATTCGTCTGGGGTCTTGTCGGACGGCAGGCGCAGCAGCGAGCGCAGCTGGCTGTGGCCCATGACCATGCCGGAGAAGAACTCCGCCGCCTGGTCGAAATCCTCGACCTTCATGCGGCCCAGCTCGGTCTCGGTCTGCAGGAAGGCCGCCAGCTGCTTGCGAGCGCTGAGCGGACCGGCCTCGAAGACCTCCTTGGCGACGTCGGGCATCTCGCCCGAGCCCAGCATGATCACGCGCATCATCGAATAGCTCTTGCTGGTGATCACCGTTTCCAGCACCGAGCGGGCATAGGCCTCCAGCGCCTCGGTCGGATTCTCGATGGCCCCCGGCTCGCGCAGGGAGGCGGTGATGGCCTCGACCCGGCGGTTCATCAGGGCCCGCATCAGATCGGCCTTGGAGCCGTAGTGGTTATAGACCGTCTGCTTGGAGACCCCCGCCCGGCGGGCGATCTCCTCCATCGGGGCCGAGAGGCCGCGCTCGCCGATCACCTCGACGGCGGCGTCGAGGATGGCTTCGGTCTTGGCGACGTCGATCTGTCCAGCTACGCGAGGCATCAGTGGGCGTCCGAAGGCGGCGGGGGAGCGTTCTTGACCGGCGCGGCCAGCAGCGACACGCCAGCGGCGACGAAACAGCCGATGGCCAGCAGGGTGAAGCTGTCGCCGAAGGCCAGCACCGTTGCCTGCTGCTGCATCATGCCGCCGATGGCCTTGCGCGCCGCGCCGCCGGGATCGGCGACGCCCAGCTGCTGCATCCGCTCCATCAGCCCGTTCATCATGCCGGCCGTGGCGCCGCCTTGCGTCACCTTTGAAGAGAGGTCGTCGTAGTACAGCGCGGTCTGCTGGGTGATCGAGGTGGCCAGCAAGGCAAGGCCGATGGCCCCGCCGGTGTTGCGCGACAGGTTCACCAGGCCGGAGGCGTTCTTGACCATGTGTGGGGGCAAGGTGCTCATCGTGATCTGCTGGGTGGCGATCATGGCGATCATGACCCCGACGCCACGGCAAGCCTGGACGCCGGCGAATTCCCAGAAACCCCAGTCCTTGGTCACGCCGTGGGCCATGTACATGCCGAAACCGGCCAGCATGAAGCCGATGAACATCGGCACGCGCGGGTCGCCCTTGCGCACCAGGCGGCCAGCGAGCGGGCCGGTCAGGAACATGGAGAGGCCCGACACGACCATGGTGGTGCCAACCTCCGACGCCGAATAGTGGCGCACCCGGCCCAGGAACTGCGGCAGCAGGAAGGTGCCGCCAAACAGGCTGGCGCCCGACACCGCCGTCATCAGCACGCCGACGGTGAAGTTGCGATTGGCGAAGGCGCGCAGCTCGACGATCGGGTTCTTGTAGGTCAGCTGCCGCCAGATGAAGGTCGCGCCGCCCAGGACGGCCAGCACGGTCAGCCACAGGATGCCGCTGTCGTCGAACCAGTCGTCCTTGGCGCCTTCCTCCAGCACGAACTGCATGCTCATCAGGAAGATCGCCATGACGATCAGGCCAAACCAGTCGAAGCCCTTGGACAGGCTGGGATCGCCCTTGTCGAAATCGGCCCAGCGATAGACGCCGAACAGCACGATCAGGCCGGTCGGGACGTTGATGAAGAACAGCCAGCGCCAGCTCAGCGCCTCGGTCAGGTGACCGCCCAGCGTGGGGCCGACCGTCGGAGCCAGGGTGACGATCAGGCCCATGATCACGCTGGCGGTGATGCGCCGCTCGGGCGGGAAGGCGGTGAAGGCCACGGCGAACACCGTCGGGATCATCGCCCCGCCGATGAAGCCCTGCAGGGCCCGCGTCAGGATCATCATGTCGATCGACGAGCTCAGGCCCGTCAGCACGCTCATGACGATGAAGCCGGTGCAGGAGATCAGGTAGAGCCGCTGGGTGCCCCACAGGCGCGACAGATATCCCGACAGCGGGATCATCACGACCTCGGGGATCAGATAGGCGGTCTGGATCCAGCTGATCTGGTCGGTGCTGGCGCCCACGCCCGCTTGGATCTGCGGCAGCGAGGCCGCCACGATCTGGATGTCGAGGATGGCCATGAACTGGCCGATGACCATCGCCCCGAAGCCGAGGAACAGCTTGGTCCAGTCGACTTCGGGCTTGGGAGCGGGAATGGCCTGGGCGGCCATTTCACTCGGGGGGAGGGCGGCGTCGGTCATGACCGGACGCCTCGACTAGCGGTCCACGCCCTGGCGGGCGACCTGCGGCGTGGCCTGGCCGGCCTCGGCGAACGAAGGGCCCGAGCGGTCGCGGACGTCGACCTTGATCTCGACCGACAGGCCCGGACGCAGGGCCTGGCCCAACTGGCTGCGATCGACCACGATCTTGACCGGCAGGCGCTGGGTGATCTTGGTGAAGTTGCCGACGGCGTTCTCGACCGGGATCAGGGCGAACTCCTGACCGGTGGCCGGCGCGAAGCTGTCGACCTTGCCGACGATCTTCTGCTTGCCGAAGGCGTCGGCTTTGATCTCGACCGGTTGGCCGACGCGGATGCGCGAGACCTGGGTCTCCTTGAAGTTGGCGACGATATAGGCTTGGCCCAGCGGCACGACCGACATCAGGGCGACCCCCGGCTGGACCAGCTGGCCCGGACGGACCGAGCGGGCGCCGACCACGCCGCCGGCGGGGGCGCGGATCACGGTGCGTTCCAGGTCGAGCTTGGCCTGCTCCACGGCGGCGTGGGCGGCGGCGGCCTGGGCGATGGTCTGGGCCTTGGCCGAGCCCAGCGACTGGGCGGCGCGCTTCTCGGCTTCGAGAGCGGCCTGGGCGCTGGCGACGCCGGCGGCGGTCTGGGTGGCGCCGGCGCGCTCGGTCTGGACCTTCTGCTGGCTGACCCAGCCTTGCTTGGCCAGGGCGTCGTAGCGCTCGAGATCGGCCTTGGCGCGGCCGGCGTCGGCCTGGGCGCTGGTCACGCCGGCGGCCTTCTGGGCGATCATCGCCTGTTCCAGGCTGTTCTTGTCATCGACCGCCTTGATCGCCGCGTCGGCGGCGCCGGCGTTGGCGATCGCCTGATCCAGGCGGGCCTGGAAGGTCGACGGGTCGATCTTGGCCAGCACCTGGCCGGCCTCGACCCGCTGGTTGTCGGCCACCAGCACCTCGGCCACATAGCCGCTGACCTGCGGGCTGACCTGCACGGTGTCGGCCTGGACGAAGGCGTTGTCGGTGCTTTCGAAGTGCTGCTTGTCGAGGAACCAGAAGGTCCCGCCGACGACCACGCCGGCGAGGACGACCCCGCCCACGATCATCGGGACCAGCTTGCTCTTACCCGCGGACTTTTCCGGCGACGCCATGGCTTGACCCGTATCAAAGGTTTCAAGCGCGCCGGATACTGGGCTCCGGCGCGCTCTTCAAGGGATAAATGGACGCACCCGTCCAAAAATCAACGATACGGGAAAAATCCTAAGGCTTTCAGGCGGCGCGGCGGGTCGTCGCACCGTCCGCCAGACGGAAGCGTTGCACCAGACGGCCCAGCTCGCGCGCCTCGTTGGACAGGGCGTGGCTGGCGGCCGTGCTCTGCTCGACCATGGCGGCGTTCTGCTGGGTGGCCTGGTCCATCTGGTTCACGGCCATATTGACCTGGTGCAGGCCGGTGGCCTGTTCCGTGGCCGAGGCGGCGATCTCGGCGACGATGCGGTTGATGTCCTGCACGCCGGCGATGATCCGGCGCAAAGCCTCGCCGGTCTCGCCGACCAGGTCGACGCCCGTCTCGACCTGCTGGGTCGAGGCGTTGATCAGGGTCTTGATCTCCTTGGCGGCTTCGGCCGAGCGCTGGGCGAGCGCGCGGACCTCTTGGGCCACGACCGCGAAGCCACGGCCGGCTTCACCAGCGCGGGCCGCTTCGACGCCAGCGTTCAGGGCGAGCAGATTGGTCTGGAAGGCGATTTCGTCGATGACGCCGATGATGGCGCCGATCTCGCGCGAGCTGCTTTCGATCTGACCCATGGCGGCCACGGCGCGATCGACGACGTCGCCGCCGGTCTCGGCGTCCTTGCGGGCGCTGTCGACGGTGCGGCGGGCGCTTCCCGCGCCTTCGGCCGTGCGGCGGACCGTGGCGGTGATCTCGTCCAGCGCGGCGGCCGTCTCTTCCAGGCTGGCGGCCTGCTGCTCGGTGCGGCGCGACAGGTCGTCGGCCGCGTGGCTGATCTCGCCCGAGCCGGCCTGGATGCCGCCGACCGCGCCGTTGATCACGGTCATGGTGTCGGCCAGCTGGTCCATGGCGGCGTTGAAGTCGGCCTGCAGCTTGCGATAGGCGGGCGGGAAGGTCTCGGTCAGGCGGAAGGTCAGGTCGCCGCCGGCCAGGGCCTCCAGCCCCTTGCCGACGCCGGCGACCACCTGGGCCTGCTCGCGGGCGTTGCCCTGGCGCTCGACCTCGCCGGCCTCGCGGGCCCGTTCGGCGTCGGCGCGCTGGTCGGCGGCGACGCCTTCCAGGCGGATCTTCTCCAGGGCGGCTTCCTTGAAGGTCAGGACGGCGGCGGCCATGCCGCCGATCTCGTCCTTGCGGCCCACGGCCGGGACCTCGACGGCGTTGTCGCCGCCGGCCAGGCGGCGCATGACGGCGGTCATGGCGGTGACCGGGGCGGCGATGGCGTTGGACAGCAGCCAGCCCATCAGCACCGCGACGCCGATCGCCAGGGCGCCGCCGGCGGCCAGGGTGATGATACCGGTGCGGAAGGCCTTGGCCTGGTCGGCGCGACGCACGGCCAGTTGGTCTTCCTCGACCTTGGTCATGCTCTCCAGCACCTTGCGGATGTCGGTCAGGCGGCCGGTGGTGGCGATCTCGCCGCGCGCCTTCTCCAGCGTGGCCGGATCGTTGGCCTCGGCGATCTGCTGGCCGATCTCGGTCTCGAAGACGCCGACGGCGGCCGTCAGCGCATCGGCGCGGGCCTTCTCGTCCGGATCCTCGACCCCGGCCAGGATGCGCTCGAAGGCGGCCTTGTATTCGGTCTGGTACTTCTCGCGCTTCTTCAGGAACGAGGCGTCGCGGCTGGCGACGTAGCCGCGCACGGCGTTCTGTTCTTCGACCAGGGCTCCGGTCGTGTCGGCGATCGCGTCGACATAGGCATAGCTGTGCTCGTTCAGCGCCGTGATCTTCTGGATCGACGACAGACTGCCGGCGACCAGCGCGCCCGCGAGAATGACGCCGGCCACCAGCGCGGCGAACGCTACCAAGAGTTTGTGCGCAACCTTGAGATTAGACATGAGCAGTGCCCCAGGACCCGAAGTCGAGGGGAAGTAGCCCGCACAGGGTTAACAAACCCGAAGGGTCTTGATTAAGATCAATGTTAGGTCAAATGCGGGGGCGGGAAATCGTTTTCTCGGTCAACAGACGCCTTGCACAGCCCCGGTTCGCGTCGTTTTGACGCAGGTGTCGCGGAACTATACTTCGCGGCTTTATTGGGGGTCTTTGCACCAATGCCTGAGTGGCTGATCCGCAACGCAAGCTTGACCATGCGACGACACGTCACGATTTCCCTTGCGTCGGAATCACGACAAAGTAAAAGCCGCTCCCCACGCGCAACCAACGCCTCGGGAGTGCGTATCTCCTCCGGCGCGAGTTCCCGCCGGGCCCCGCTCAAGGTCCAGGAGGTTCCTTTGAAGACGCAGCAACCGATCGGCCAGACGCCGCTCGACATGATCCGTCCGGTGCTCTGGATGGCCGCGGCCGCTTTCGCGGCCGGCTTTGGCGGCTATCTGATGATCGGCCTGCGGGCCATTCACCCCGTCGCGGGTTAAACCCCGGTCGAGCCGAAGCCGCCAGCGCCGCGATCCGTGGCGTCCAGGTCCTCGACTTCCACCAGCGACCACTGCGGCGCGGCCGCGATGACGCCCTGGGCGATGCGGTCGCCCCGGCGGATGGTGAAGTCCTCTTCGCCCAGATTGATCAGCAGCACGCAGACCTGGCCGCGATAGTCGCTGTCGACCGTGCCCGGCGCGTTGACCACCGTCACGCCGTTCTTGAACGCCAGGCCCGAGCGCGGGCGCACCTGCATCTCGTAACCGTCCGGAACCGCCACCGAGAACCCGGTCGGGACCATGACGCGCGAGCCCGGCTTGATGACCATCGGCTCGGCTTCCGGCACGTGCGCCCGCAGATCGAAACCCGCCGC
This sequence comes from Caulobacter sp. GW456-12-1-14-TSB4, assembly GCF_059424195.1. Classification (NCBI taxonomy): domain Bacteria; kingdom Pseudomonadati; phylum Pseudomonadota; class Alphaproteobacteria; order Caulobacterales; family Caulobacteraceae; genus Caulobacter; species Caulobacter sp. GW456-12-1-14-TSB4. The sequence goes on along the minus strand of NZ_JBWKZF010000009.1, from coordinate 139,389 downwards.
GCCGGCGCTGGCATAGGCCGGAACCGGCAGGTCGGACTGACCTTCCCAGCGCTTGAAGCGGATGGCGAGACCGGCGGGGATGGCGGACATGGGCGGTGCTCCTGAAAGACCGCCCGCCTGTAGCTGATTTGCGGCCGCTCAGGCCAGCGCCCCTTAGGAGAGAACGTCGGCGATCCGCTGCGCGATCTGGGCCGCCACCTGGTCCTTGGCCGCCCGGTCCCAGCGCTCGACACCGTCCTGGGTGATCAGCAGAACGGCATTCTCGCCGCCGCCCATCACGCCCGGTTCGGTGACGTCGTTGGCGATGATCCAGTCGCAGCCCTTGCGAGCCAGCTTGGCGCGGGCGTGTTCCTCGACATGGTCGGTCTCGGCCGCGAAGCCGACAACGAGCTTGGGCCGGTTCGGACCCGAGGCCGACAGGGTCGCCAGGATGTCGGGGTTCTCGACGAAGGTCAGGGCTGGCGGGCCGCCCTTTTCCTTCTTCAGCTTGGTCCCGAACGCCTCGTCGACCCGCCAGTCGGCGACGGCGGCCACGAACACGCCGACATCGGCGGGCAGGGCGGCCTGGCTGGCGGCCAGCATCTGGCGGGCGGTCTCGATGTCGATGCGCTTGACCCCGACCGGGGTCGGCAGGGCGACGGGGCCGGCGATCAAGGTGACTTCGGCGCCCAGCTTGGCCAGCGCCTCGGCGATCGCGAAGCCCTGCTTGCCACTGGAGCGGTTGGTGATGCCCCGCACCGGGTCGATCGGCTCGAAGGTCGGGCCGGCGGTGACCAGGGCCTTCTTGCCTTGCAGCGGTCGGGCGGCGGGACCTTCCAGCTGCGCGACGATGGCGGCGAAGATCTCTTCCGGCTCGGCCAGGCGGCCCGGCCCGAACTCGCCGCAGGCCATGGCGCCCTCGTCGGGGCCCACGAAACTGACGCCGTCGGCCTTGAGCGTCGCGATATTGCGCTGGGTGGCCGGGTGCAGCCACATCCGCACGTTCATGGCCGGGGCCATCAGCACCGGTTTGTCGGTGGCCAGCAGGGTGGTGGAGGCCAGGTCCCCGGCCAGGCCGTTCGCCGCCTTGGCGATCAGGTCGGCCGTCGCCGGCGCGACCACGATCAGGTCGGCCGAGCGCGACAGCTCGATATGGCCCATCTCGTGCTCGTCGGTCAGCGAGAACAGCTCCTGATAGACCTTGTCCTCGGCCAGGGCGGCCAGCGACAGCGGCGTCACGAACTCGGCCCCGGACTTGGTCAGGATCGGCCGCACGCCGATCCCGGCCTTGCGGAGGAGCCGGGTCAAGAGCAGCGCCTTGTAGGCCGCCACCCCGCCGCCGACGATCAGAAGAACCCGCTTGCCGTTCACTGTGTGCTCCGCGCCCACGTCCATCTCGCTCCTGCACATGCCCATGCCGACCACAAAGCGCCAGAGACAATCACACCGTGAAGATAGGGACTCGACTCGCGTTCCGCTTTCGTTCAGTAATCGTCAAAGTAGAATGAAAGGGCGGATACGATCATGAAGTTTGCACGACAAGTTGCGTACGGTGTGGCGACGGTCCTGGCCCTCGCGGCCCTGACGGGCTGTGACAGCGGGGCGTCGGCGGTGAAGGCGCCCAAGGCTGGCGAGCGGGCCCAGAGCGAAACCGCGCCGACGGCGGAGGCGGGTGGTTCGCCCGAAGACGGCGGTCGCCGCGCCGATCCGCGCGACGCGCCGGTCAAGCTGGTGGCCGGCAAGCCCTACTGGGCCGCCAACCGCACCCGCAGCGCCGAGGAGAACGCCGACCGCTCGTTCCGCAGCAACGGCGCGACCTTCGAGGCCAAGTCGACCGAGGACTATGTCGCCAAGGTCCACGCCTTCGTCAGCGACCCGCCCAAGGGGGCCGAGACGCTCAAGCGCGCGAACGGCGACCTGCTGATCTACGACCCCAAGGGCAATGTCTTCGCGGTGGTCTCCCGCGAAGGCGCGCCGCGCACGATGTTCAAGCCGGACGAAGGCGCGGACTACTGGGAGGAACAGAAGACCCGCGAGGCGCGTCGCGCGTCGGCGGCCAAGCGACGGGAGGCGGCGGAGGGGTAGGGCCTCAGGAGGGCTCGATCTGGAAGCGCTCGACCCGGATGCCGACGTCCGAGGTCTGGCCCCAGACGGCGACGGGTGTCCCGGCGGGCGCTGGGGGCGCGCCGTCCGGATAGCGGGCGCAGATGATGCGATGGGTCATGAATGGCGCTTCCTGCAGCGTGAAGCCGGCGCAGTTGCCACGATAGTGGCTTAGGTAGGCGCCCAGGTGCAGGGGGCGCTCGCCGGGATGACCCGTGGCCATTGTCCAGAACTCCAGGCCCGCGCCGTTGACGCCCAGGAAGGTGAGTAGGGCGGCGAGGATGGCCATGCTGGCGGTGCGCGCGCGCCGATCCTTCATGACCGGGAAGCGGGCGATCATGGTCGCCTGATACGGGGCGTCGTCCGGGACGGGGTCCAACCAGGTTCCGCAGGCGGTTAGCAGGCCGACGCCCGCCGCGACCACCAGGGCGACGGCTTGGCCGAAGGGGCTGGAAACGAATTCGCTGACCTGCAGGGTCCACAGCATCAGGCCGCCGATCGTGCAGATGATGGCCAGGCGCAGGGCGCCCCATCTGCGGCGCGGGGACTGGGCGATGGCGGTAGGCGGCGACGTTCCGTGCATGACGCGAGCGCTCGGTTGATGTCGCCGCCAGCTTAACCTGGCCCGATCCTACCGCGCCAGCAGCAGGCCCGTCACGAACGCGGCGCCCGCTGTCGCCGCGCCGACCAGGAACCACAGCAGCGGCCAGGTGTCTTGACGCTCGACGACGGCCGGCGCTGGCGGCGGGGCCTCGGCCAAGCGGGCCAGGGCGCGGATCGCGCGCAGGGCTTCCTCGGCGAAGTCGCGGGCCTTGGCGGCGGGCGAGAGCTCGCGGCCGATCCAGCGGCGCACCACCGGGTCGGCGGCGGCCCACAGGTCGTGCTTGGGATCGATGCGGCGAGCCACGCCCTCGACGGTGACCATGGTCTTCTGCAGGAGCACCAGCTCCGGCCGCAGAGCCATGTCGAACAGGGCGGTGATCTCGAACAGCTGCGCGAGAAGCCGGCCCATCGACACCTCGCGGGCGTCGCGGCCGAACACCGGCTCGCCGACCGCGCGCAGGGCCTGGGCGAAGGCGTCCATGTCCTGGTGAGCCGGCACATAGCCGGCGTCGAAATGGATCTTGGCCACCCGGGCGTAGTCGCGGTTCAGGAAGCCGTAGAGGATTTCGGCCAGGTAGCGCCGCTCGCCGGGGCCCAGGCGGCCGACGATGCCGTAGTCGACGGCGACCACCTGGGCCGGGGCTGCGACGAACAGGTTGCCCTCGTGCAGGTCGGCGTGGAACAGGCCGTGGTCCAGGGCCTGGGCCAGGAAGCCTCGGGTGACGTTCTCGGCCAGGGCCTTGCGGTCCAGGCCGGGCAGGTCCAGCGCGGCGGCTTCGGACAGCGGCGCGCCCTCGGCCCAAGTCAGGGTCAGGACGCGTTTGCCGACGCCCTCCCAGCAGACCAGCGGCGCGCGCATGTACGGATCGACCGCCATGGCCTCGCCCAGCTCGGCGCAGCCGGCGGCCTCGAAGCGCAGGTCCATCTCCAGGTCCAGCGACCGGATGACGACCTCGACGAACTCGGTGGGGCGCAGGCGGCGCGCGGCGGGAGCCAGCTTTTCGGCCAGGCGCGCGGCCAGGCGCAGCACGGCGCTGTCCTGCTCGACCTGGCGCTCGACGCCGGGGCGCAGAACCTTGACCGCGACCTTGCGGCCGTCGACCAGCGTGGCCGGATGGGCCTGGGCCAGGGAGGCGGCGGCGACCGGTTCGCCGATCTCGAGGTAGATCTCGCCCAGCGGCTTGCCGAGGTTGCGCTGGATTTCCGCCTCGGCGACCGACAGCGGGAACGGCGCCAGCCGGTCCTTCAGGTGCGACAGGTCCTCGGCGAAGGCGGTCCCGAAGATGTCCGCCCGCGTCGACAGGAACTGGCCCATCTTGATCGCGGCGGGGCCCTGTTTTTCCAGCACCCGCGCCAGGCGCTCGCCCGGCCGGCCACGTTTGGCCGCGCCGTCGGCGAACAGGCGCAGCACCCGGCCTGCCAGCTTGGCGGACGGCGGCAGCTGCGGCTCGACCTCGCGCGGGATCAGGGCGTCGGCCCGGACCAGGGCCCAGCCCGCGCCGATCAGGCGCCAGAAGGCGGAAAAGCTCGTCACTGGCCTAGAGCGCCCAGCCCTGGTGCAGGGCCGCGACGCCGCCGGTGAAGTTGGTGAAGGTCACCCGCTTGAAGCCGGCGTTCTCCATCATCCCGGCGAAGGTGCGCTGGTCGGGGAAGCGGCGGATGCTCTCGACCAGGTACTGATAGGCCTCGCGGTCCTTGGCGACCCACTCGCCGACCTGTGGGATGACCTTGAAGCTGTAGGCGTCGTACGCCTTGGCCAGCGCCTCGGTCACCGGACGCGAGAACTCCAGGCACAGGAAGCGGCCGCCCGGCTTCAGCACGCGGCGCGCCTCGCGCAGGGCCGCGTCGATGTCGGTGACGTTGCGGATGCCGAACGAGATGACATAGGCGTTGGCGTAGTTGTCCGGCAGCGGCAGGCGCTGGGCGTCGCCGACGGTCCAGGTGATCTCCGGCTCGCCGCCGCGCTCGATGCCGGCCATGATCATCTCGGCATTGTAGTCGACGATGTTGATCGTCGCGTCCGGGCCGCCCCGGCGCTCTTGCGCCGATCGGGCCATCTTGGCGAAGCGGCGGGCCATGTCGCCGGTGCCGCCGGCGCAGTCGACGATCACCTCGCCCGGCTGCGGGTTGAGGCGCGCGGCCACGGCGTCCTTCCAGAGCCGGTGGACGCCACCGCTCATCAGGTCGTTCATGATGTCGTAATTCTTGGCGACGCGGTCGAAGACCCCGCGCACCATCCCGGCCTTCAGCGAGGCGTCGACATCCTTGAAACCGAAGCTGGCGGAGGTGTTGCTCATGACGTCTTTGGGCCGCGCTCTCTATATGACAAACCGCTCTTAGCCCGCGTCTTCCGCCGAAGGAACACCCTTGCCCGAATTGCCCGAAGTCGAGACCGTCCGCCGGGGCCTGGAGCCCGTGCTGTCCGGGGCGCGCCTGGCCCGCGTCCGCGCCAACCGGCCCGACCTGCGCTTCCCGCTGCCGGATGGCTTCGTCCAGCGACTGACCGGGGCCAAGATCCTGCGCCTGGACCGCCGGGCCAAATACATCTTGGCTCCGCTGGATCGCGGCGACACGCTCGTCATGCACCTGGGGATGACCGGCCGCTTCGAGATCGCCGCGCCGGAGGGAACGGTGCGCCCCGGTGACTTCGCCCGCGAGGTCACGCCCGACGACAAGCACGCCCACGTCGTCTTCGAGACCGAGGAGGGCGCGGTGGTCACCTATTACGACCCACGCCGCTTCGGCTTCATGGACCTGATCCCGACCGACGCCGTCAGCCGCCATCCGTGGTTCGCGACCATGGGCCCCGAGCCGCTGGGCGACGGCTTCGACGCCAAGACGCTGGAAAAGGCCTTCGCCAACCGCAAGCAGGGCCCCAAGACCCTGCTGCTGGACCAGAAGACCGTGGCGGGCCTGGGCAATATCTATGTGTGCGAGGCCCTGCACCGCGCGCACATCTCGCCGTTCAAGCCGTCGGGCGGGATCGCCAAGACGCGCCTCGGCCCGCTGACGACCGCGATCAAGGAGGTGCTGGGCGAGGCCGTCGAGGTCGGCGGCTCGACCCTGAAGGACTTCGCCGCCGCCGACGGGGCGCTGGGCTATTTCCAGCACCGCTTCCGCGTCTATGACCGCGAGGACGAGCCGTGCCCGACCCCTGGCTGCAAGGGCGTCATCGCCCGCGAGGTCCAGGCGGGCCGATCGACCTTCTTCTGTCCAGTCTGCCAAGTCTGAGGCGTTTCGGGGAAGCCTGAGGTTGCAAGCTTCGCCAGGGCGCGCCAGGGTCCTCGTCGAACATTGATCGGCGAGGGCGGTCCCATGGTGCGAGTGTCCAGGCGTGGTGTCTTGAGTTCCCTCGTCGCCGTGGCGGCCGCGATCGGCGGACGCGCCAAGGCGGCGGTGTCCGGCCCGCCCGTGGCGCGGCTCTCGCCGGTGACCGACACCTATTTCGGCACGCCGGTCGTCGACGACTACCGCTGGATGGAGACCTTCCCGCGCACGCCCGAATGGGACGCCTGGCTGAAGGGCCAGGCCGATCACGCCCGGCGGGTGCTGGACGCCCTGCCGGATCGCGCGGCGATGGCCACGGCGATCCGCCGCTATGACGACGCGCTGGAATGATCGGCGTGCAGCCCGCCGGCCGGAGGCTGTTCCTGCAGAGGGTCGAGCCGAGCAGCCCGATGCCGCGCCTGTTCGTGGCCGACGCCGTGGGCGGGCCGGAGAAGCTGGTGTTCGACCCGGCCGCCGAGCGTCGTCCCGGCGGCCCGCCGGTCTCGCTGGACTGGTTCCTGCCTTCGCCGGACGGATCGCTGGCGGCGCTGGGCGTCGGCGAGGGCGGCTCGGAGATCACCGCCGCCTGGATCGTCGACGTCGCTTCGGGCGCGCGCACCCGGATCACCGCCCTGCGCTCCAAGGGCAGCGGCTGGAGCGGCGACGGCAAGGCCTTCTTCTATTATCGCGTCCGCGCCGACGCCGTGCCGGGCGCGACCGACTACGAACAGGGCGGCAGCTGCTGGATGCACCGCATCGGCACGGACCCGTCCGCCGATGTCGAGATCCTGCGCTCGGGCGAAGGGCCCGACTTCGTGGCCCAGGAGGACGACGCCCCGTTCGTCTTTGGCGGGGCCGGCAGCGACTGGGTGCTGGGGACCCACCTGCTGAACGGCTATCTGCAGACCCAGGTCTATGTGGCGCGCGCCGCGGACGTGGCGGCCGGCAAGCCCGCCTGGCGCAAGGTCGCCGGCCGCGCGGACGGGGTCGTCACCAGCGTCCTGGTCGGCGACGGGCTCTATCTGCTGGCCAATGGCCGGCAGTCGAGCGGCGAGGTGGTGCGGGTCGATCTGGCCAAGGGCCAGACCTTCGCCGAGGGCGCGACCGTGCTGCCGGCGAGCGCGGTGGTGATCGACACGCTGGGCGCGGCCAAGGACGGGGTCTATGTCCACGGCCTGGTCGCCGGCATGGGCGCGGTCATCCGGATCGGCCTCGACGGCAAGGTCGATCGCCTGTCGCCGCCCCAGACGGGCGCCATCTTCGGGCTGGCGACCTCGCCCCTGACCGACGGCGCCTGGTACGGTTCGGACGACCTGACGCGTCCGGCCGGCGTGTTCCGGATCGACGCGGCCGGCTTCACCGCCCACGAGGTCAATCTCGGCAAGCTGAAGCCGATCGACGCGTCGCGCTACGTGACCGAGCGGATGGAGATCAAGGCGCGCGACGGCGCGCTGGTGCCGATCGAACTGCTGCGCCTGAAAGCCCTGAAGCGCGACGGCGCGGCGCCGACCATGATCCAGGCCTATGGCGCCTACGGCACGGTCCTCGATCCGGGTTTCAGCGTCTCGGCCCTGGCCTTCCTCGATGCGGGCGGGATACTCGTCTACGCCCATGTGCGCGGCGGCGGCGAGAAGGGCGAGGCCTGGCACCAGGCCGGCATGAAGACCACCAAGCCCAACACCTGGCGCGACACGATCGACGTCGCCCTGGCCCTGGTCGCGATGGGCTGGACCAAGCCCGGCCATCTGGCGGTCGAGGGCACCTCGGCCGGCGGCATCATGGCCGGGCGGGCCCTGACCGAGCGTCCGGACCTGTTCGGGGCCGCGATCGCCAATGTCGGCTGCTTCGACACCGTCCGCTTCGAGTTGACCCCCAACGGCAAGGGCAACGACGCCGAGTTCGGCACGGTGAAGAAGGAAGACGAGTTCCGCGCCCTGCTGGCCATGGACTCCATCCGCGCCGTCAAGCCGGGCGTGCGCTATCCGGCCGTGCTGCTGACCACCGGCGCCAATGACCGCCGGGTCGAGCCCTGGATCGTCGGCAAGTTCGCCGCCACCCTGCAGGCCAAGAGCAGCCGCCCCGACCCGGCCATCCTCAGCGTCAATTACGAGGGCGGGCACTATGTGGGCGACCGGGAGGCGTCGATCGCCCGACGGGCCGACGGCTACGCCTTCGTGCTGGCCCACACGCGCGGACCCTCTCTATAACGGCTCTGTTCAAGCAGGAGACCGTGATGGCCGAGTACCAGACCCTGATCGTCGAAGCGCCCGAGACCGCGCCGGGCGTCGCCTTGATCCGCCTGAACCGGCCCGAGGCGCTGAACGCGCTGAACACCGCTCTGCTGGCCGATCTCGCCCAGGCGCTGGCGGCGGCGGAAGCCGACGACGGCGTGGGTTGCATCGTGCTGACCGGCTCGGCCAAGGCCTTCGCGGCCGGCGCCGACATCAAGGAGATGTCGGACAAGACCTACGCCCAGATGTTCAAGGCCGACTTCTTCACGGCCGGCGCGCGGGCGATCGAGCAGTGCCGCAAGCCGATCATCGCCGCCGTCGCCGGCTACGCCCTGGGCGGCGGCTGCGAGCTGGCCATGATGTGCGACTTCATCCTGGCCGCCGACACCGCCAAGTTCGGCCAGCCCGAGATCAACCTCGGCGTCGCGCCCGGCATCGGCGGCACCCAGCGCCTGACCCGCTTCGTTGGCAAGTCCAAGGCCATGGACATGATCCTGACCGGCCGGATGATGGGCGCCGAGGAGGCCGAGCGCTCGGGCCTGGTGTCGCGGGTGTTCCCGGCCGACACGCTGATCGACGAGGTCCTGGCCATCGCCGCCAAGATCGCCGGCCAGTCGCCGCTGGCCGCGGCCATGAACAAGGAACTGGTCGAGGCCGCCTATGAGACGACCCTGACGACGGGCGTGGCGCTGGAGCGGCGGCTGTTCCACTCGCTGTTCGCGTTCGAGGATCAGAAGGAAGGCATGGCGGCCTTCGTCGAGAAGCGCAAACCGGCATTCAAAGGCGAGTAGTCTTTTCTGGTCGCGTGACGGGCGCCAAAACCGGTTCCCACTTTTGGCTGTCACGCTCGGAAACGATTGCGCCAAAATGGCCCGCAGGATTCTAGCCTGTGGACCGTTGACCCCGGCCAGCGCTTCCCGTATATCCGCGCGCTCTGTTTTCCCTGCTTCGCGGTCGCCGCGTGGCTGTCCGTTTGAAGGTCCGACCTAATGGCCAATAATCCCGGCGCCAAGAAAGCGATCCGCAAGATCGCCCGCCGCACCGAAGTCAACACCGCCCGTCGCTCGCGCGTGCGCACCTTCCTGCGCAAGTTCGAAGACGCCATCGCCAAGGGCGATGTGGCTGTCGCCAAGGCCGCTTTCGTGGAGGCTCAATCGGAGCTGATGCGCGCGGTTTCGAAGGGCGTGGTTCACCCCAATACGGGCTCGCGCAAAGTGTCGCGCCTGGCTGCTCGTCTGAAGAAGCTGGATAAGGCCGCGGCCTAGTCCAGAATTTGGACGAACGCCGTTCGTCCAACGATTACAAGTATTTACAAAAGCCGATCAGGTCCGCCTGGTCGGCTTTTGCTTTGAATCCAAGGCTCTATTCCTGCCGTTGCAATCTGTGATCTGAGTAGCTGGCTTGGCTATTCCCTTGCCGGGCGAGGGGCTCTCGCGAGTCAACAGAAATATCCGGGCTCGGACGCAAGTTTTCCGTTTGACCGGCGGGGGCCGGTGGCTAGTTTAAGCGTCTCAGCGCTTCTCCAGTCTTTGGAAAAACGAGACGGCGGCGGACCCATAGCGTTCGCCGGGTAAGAACCTGTGTGCGTTGAGTGAACCGGCCGTACGCCTTTGGGGGGCGGGCGGCAGGAATGGTAGCGGCGGTTGTTTTTGTGCGAGGCGGTGGACGAATGACGATGAAGGGCGGGGTGGCCAGCCAGGACTTCTCGGCGGCGATTTCGACGGCGGCTTGCGAGCCGGCGACGAGCGTCTGGTCGAAAGTGTGCGTGGCCCTGAAGCGCGAGCTTGGCGATGCGGCCTTTGGGTCGTGGATCGCTCCGGCGATGTTGCGCGAGGCCTCGACCGGTGATGTCGTGCTGGTCACGTCGACGGGCATCGCCCGCGACTGGATCCGTCGCAGCGCCTGGCGTCGCATCGGTGAGCTGTGGACCGCGAACGACGCGACCGGCCGCCGTATCGACCTGAAGTCGCGCCTGGAATTCGAGGCTGCTCAAGTCGGCTCGGGCGTCGCCTATGTCGAAGCCGCTCCGAAGGCCGCCGAACCCATCGAGATCGTCCTGCCCGTGTCGAGCGACACGCCGATGGCCATGGCGCCGGGCGCCAAGTCGCCCCGCACGCAAGGCCTGCAGGAACGCTTCACCTTCGAGACCTTCGTCCCGGGTCCGGCCAACGAGTTCGCCCACGCCGTGGCGCGCCGGATCGCCAACTGGGCCGACGGTCACTTCAATCCCGTGCTGTTCCACGGCCCCTACGGCTTCGGCAAGACCCACCTGCTGAACGCCCTGGCCTGGGAAGCCATGCGCAACGCGCCGGAAAAGCGCGTCGTGTACCTGACCGCCGAGCGCTTCCTGTCGACCTTCGTGCGCGCCCTGATGGATCGCCAGACGGCGGCCTTCAAGGAAGAGCTGCGCGCGGCCGACCTCCTGATCATCGACGACGTCCACTTCATCGCCGGCAAGCAGTCGACCCAGGAAGAGCTGTTCCACACGCTGACCGCCCTGGTCGAGGAAGGCCGCCGCGTCGTGTTCTCGTCGGACCGTCCGCCGTCGGCCATGACCGAGATGGACGCCCACCTGCGCTCGCACCTGTCGGCGGGCCTGGTCTGCGGCCTGGAGCCGGCCGACCGCAGCCTGCGCATGGGCATCCTGGAAAAGAAGATCCAGACCCTGGCCGTGGCCCATGGCTTCGAGCCGACCATGCGTCCGGACGTGCTGCAGTTCCTGGCCGACCGCTTCACCGACAGCGTCCGCGAGCTGGAAGGCGCGCTGAACACCCTGTCGGCCCGCGCCGGCGAAGGCCTGTCGCGCATGACCCTGGACGAGGTGCAGGCCATTCTGCGTCCGCACCTGCGGTCGGGCGAGAAGCGCATCACCATCGACGACATCCAGAAGGCGACGTCCGAGCACTATGGCATGAAGCAGGCCGACCTGCTCAGCGAGCGCCGCAACCGCGCCGTGGCCCGTCCGCGCCAGGCCGCCATGTGGCTGGCCAAGCAGCTGACCACCCGTTCGCTGCCGGACATCGGCCGTCGCTTCGGCGGTCGCGACCACACCACCGTCCTGCACGCCGTGCGCCGCATCGAGGCCCTGCGCGCCGAGGACAGCGCCCTGAACCACGACCTGGAAGTCATCACCCGCAAGCTGCGCGGCTGATCCGTCCTCCAAGACTGCTCAAGGAAAAGGCCGCTCCGAAAGGGGCGGCCTTTTTCGTTGGGCGGTCGCGCCATCGGACACCCTCTCTCATGGAGAAAGGGTATCAGACAGCACCTCGGCAAACGTCCGCGCGAAGGTGTGAGTGTCGCCCGGCCAGCGAGCCGAAATGTAATTGCCATCCCGCACCACGAGCGCCGCGCTGGCGTCGGTCGCGGTGTCCCGCGCCAGGCCGCTGGTCTTCTTGCCAAACAGCGGATCGTCCGTCGGCACATCCAGGAAGTCGGCGGGCGAGGCGAGGTTGCGGGTGACCTCGTGCTGGACGGACATGTAGCCCTCGGGCTCGCCGGGCTGTTCCACATAGGTCCGGTAGTAGCCGGCATCCCAGAAACGGCCCAGGTGGGCGATGGCGCTGGCGGCCTTCTCCTGCTTCCAGGTGAGCGCGGTGGTCTTGCGGCCGTGCAGGACCGAGCGGCCATCGGCGGCCTGGCTACGGGCGGCCAGCAGCACGCCATGGCAGATGGCGGCGACGGGCTTGTCGGCGGCGAAGGTCTGCGCGACCAGGCGCTGGAGGTCCGGGCTTTCCAGATAGGACCGCATCCCGCGCGCCCGGTGGCCGCCGGGCAGCAGCAGGCCGTCGAAGTCGTCGACGCTCGGCCCCGGCCAGGTCAGCGGCGCTTGATAGGCCGGGTCGGCGATCATCGCCTTATGGGCGCGGCGGGCGCCGGCATTGGCGCGCAGCAGCAGGCCGAACAGCTTCAGTTGGCCGAGGACCGGGATCGGGCTCCACGGATCGAGGCCCCGGCCCGACACCATGATCGGGTCGGCTTGCGCCGGTTTGCCATCGGGCGTGGCGAAGGAGATGCGATGGCCCGCCGCCTTCAGCACGGACCAGCTCACCGCCGCCTCGGTCGGGTCGAAGTCGAGGGCGGGCAGGGGGATCAGGACGTGGGCCATGGGCTCAAGAGACTACGCGTCGGTCGTTTTGAAAAGAGACAGTTGAAATTCGACAGTCTGGTGGCAGTATATCGCCATGACCGACGATCAGCCCCGCTATACGGCCCGCGATCTGGCCGCCCTGTGCGACGTCTCCGAGCGCACCGTCCGCTACTATGTGGCCGAGGGTCTGTTGCCGCCGCCGGCCGCGCGCGGGCGTGGGGCCAATTTCGACGACGGGCACCTGACGCGGCTGCGGCTGATCCGGGCCATGCAGCAGGCCGGCAACGACCTCGACACCATCCGCGACTATCTGCGCGAGCTCGAGGTCGAGCTGGCGGGACGCCCGGTGGGGTTCGAGAGCGCCCTGGCCGTCTGGAGCGGCCGCACCGAACGGCTGGAGATCGCCGAACGCTTCCACGCGCGTTGGAACGTGCCCCAGCCGGTGCACCGCTATCAGGTGGCCCCCGGGGTCGAGGTGCTGATCTCCAGCGTCGGCGGCCCGCCGCAAGCGCGGTTGCAGGCGGCGCTGAAGGCCATGCGCGAGGCGCTGGAGGACGAGGACGCCTAGCGCGCCCTGCGCAGGGTCAGATTGATCCGGCCGCCGCCGGGGACCAGGCTCGACGAGCCGGCCAAAATCCGATCGACCCCATGGAAGGCCAGCCGCGCCGGTCCCGACAGCCGGCAGACGTCGCCGGAGCTCAGCTTCAGGCTCCGCGTCGGGTCCTTGCGCGAGGTCCCGCCGATCCGGAACACCGCCGTGTCGCCCAGCGAGATCGACAGCACCGGGAAAGCCGTGTCGGCCTCGTCGCGATCCTGGTGCAGGCCCATGCGGGCTTCGCCGCGATAGAGGTTGATCAGGCACGAGTCCGGCGGGGTGTCCGGATCGCCCAACTGTTTCCAGAGATCGAGCAGGGCGGGCGGCATGGCCGGCCAGGGCTGGTCCGTGCCCGGATGGCGTTCGGCGTAGCGGTATCCGCTGGCGTCGCTGGTCCAGCCCAGCGGACCGAAGGCGGTCATGCCCACGCTCATCGCCTTGCCATAGGCCGTGCCGTAGTGCGCGAACGGCGCCGTCTCGGCCGCCGCCGTGACCGCATCGACCAGGGCGGCCTGGGCCGCGGGGTCCAGCAGGCCGGGCCAGAGGTCGAAACCCGGAACGACGGTGAGGGGCTGAAACATTACTGAAATTTAAGACGCGCCATAGGGACGGAAGGTGTTGGTTTGCGCTTCCGGCGAGGGGGCCGGACTATTTTTCCATATCAGGACCGTACATGCGCCGTCTTATGTCTTCCGCGGCCGTCGCCGTGATTTTGTTCGCCGCTGGGAATGTCTCCGCCGCGACCGCCGCCAAGGCTCCGGCGGCCGTCCAGGCCGGCTCGAAGGGCGCGACCTTCGCCTCGGTGACGACCCAGCTCCCGCGCAACGTCCGGCCCTCGCACTACGACCTGTCGTTCACGCCCGACGCCGACAAGATGGCCTTCAGCGCCAGCGTGAAGATCGCCATCGAGGTCGTCGAGCCCACCGCCACCGTCACCCTGCAGGCCGCTGACCTGGCCTTCTCCAAGGCCGAGATCGCTGGCGTGGGCGCGGCGACCGTGAAGATCGACGACGAGGCCCAGACCGCCAGCTTCACGTTCGCCAAGGCGCTTCCGAAGGGCAAGTACGTCCTGGCCCTGGACTACACCGGCAAGATCTACACCCAGGCCGCGGGCCTGTTCGCGCTCGACTACGAGACCGAGACCGGCAAGAAGCGCGCGATCTACACTCAGTTCGAGAACAGCGACGCCCGCCGCTTCATCCCCTCGTGGGACGAGCCGTTCTACAAGGCCACCTACAGCGTCGAGGCCACGATCCCGACCGGCCAGATGGCCCTGAACAACATGCCGATCGCCTCGTCCAAGGACCTGGGCAACGGCAAGACCCTGGTCAAGTTCGCCACCTCGCCGAAGATGTCGACCTACCTGCTGTTCTTCGGCCTGGGCGAGTTCGACCGCGCCTCGGTCAAGGCCGCCGGCGTCGATGTCGGCGTGGTCACCAAGAAGGGCGATGCGCCCAAGGCCGATTTCGCCCTGAAGTCGGCTGCCGACATCCTGCCCTGGTACAACGACTATTTCGGCACCCCGTACCCGCTGCCGGTGCTGGACAACATCGCCGCCCCGGGCCGCAGCCAGTTCTTCAGCGCCATGGAGAACTGGGGCGCGATCTTCTACTTCGAATACGCCATGAACCTGGACCCGAAGATCTCGACGGAGTCCGACAAGCAGAACGTCTTCACCACCGTGGCCCACGAGATGGCCCACCAGTGGTTCGGCGACCTGGTCACCATGGCCTGGTGGGACGACCTGTGGCTGAACGAGGGCTTCGCCTCGTGGATGGAAGGCCGCGCGACCGAGCACTTCCACCCCGAATGGAACGCGGCCCTGGGCGCCGTGGGCGGGCGTGAATACGCCATGGGCCTGGACGCCCTGTCGACCACCCACCCGGTGGTGCAGCACGTGACCACGGTCGAGCAGGCCAGCCAGGCCTTCGACGCCATCACCTACCAGAAGGGCGAGGCCGTCATCCGCATGCTGGAAAGCTATGTGGGCCATGACGCCTGGCGCGACGGCGTGCGCGCCTACATGAAGAAGCACGCTCACGGCAACACGGTCAGCGACGACCTGTGGTCGTCGGTCGAGGGCGCGGCCAAGAAGCCGATCCTGGCCATCGCCCACGACTTCACCCTGCAGCCGGGCGTGCCGCTGATCACCGTCGACGCGGCGACCTGCGCGGCCGGCAAGACCACCCTGACCCTGACGCAGTCCGAGTTCAGCAAGGACATGCCGGGCAAGAAGCCGCTGCTGTGGCGCGTGCCCGTCACCGTCCAGGCGGTCGGCGGCGGCGAGGCCAAGACCCTGGTCACGGGCGGCAAGGGCTCGGTCACGGTGGACGGCTGCGGCCCGGTGGTCGTGAACGCTGGCCAGGCCGGCTATTTCCGCACCCAGTACGGCCCCGAGCGCTTCAGCGGCATCGTCCAGAACTTCGCCAAGCTGCCGGCGATCGACCAGCTGGGCGTGATGAGCGACGCCTGGTCGATGGGCCTGGCCGGCTACCAGCCCGCCACCGACTTCCTCGACCTGGCCAAGGCTACGCCGGCCGAAGCCGATCCGCAGGTGTTCTCCAAGATCGCCGGCGTCTATTCGGCCATCGACGCCTACTATGAAGGCATGCCCGCCGAGCGCGCCGCGTTCCGCAAGCTGGCCATCGCCAAGCTGCGCCCGCTGCTGGCCAAGGTCGGCTGGAACGCTCAAGCCGGCGAGGCCGACCGCATCGCCATCCTGCGCGGCGAGCTGATCGGCACGCTGGGCGGCCTGGGCGATCCGGACGTCGTGGCCGAGGCCACCCGCCGCTTCAACGCCGACAAGACCGACCCGTCGGCCATCCCCGGCGCCCTGCGCAAGACCATCCTCAGCGTCGTGGCCCGCCACGCCGACGCCGCCACCTGGGACAACATCCACGCCCAGGCCCTGGCCGAGAAGACCCCGCTGATCCGCGCCCAGCTGTTCTCGCTGCTGGCCTCGGCCGAGGACGAGACCCTGGCCAGGAAGGCCCTGGAACTGGCCCTGACGCCGGAGCCGGGCGAGACCATGTCCAGCTCGATGATCAGCCGCGTGGCCGGCTCGCACCCGGACATGACCTTCGACTGGGCCGTGGCCAACAAGGACAAGGTCAACGAGAAGGTCGACTCCACGTCGCGCACCCGGTTCATCCCGGGCCTGGGCGCCGGCTCGTCGAACCCGGCCACCGCCGAGAAGATCAAGGCTTGGGCGGCGGCCAACCTGGCCGAGGGTTCGCGCAAGGAAGGCGACAAGGCCGCCGTCTCGGTGCTGAACCGCGCCAAGATCCGTGAACAGCGCTTGCCCGCCATCACCGCCTGGGTCGCCAAGAACGGCTAAATCCTGGATAACTTGATATTTTTCATGGTCGCGCTCGAAATGGGCGCGACCATTTTTCTTGTCCGAAAGGACAGAATCCCCCTCGCCGCATGGGGTTATGGCCTTGCGCCCCGTCCCCTATCCCCCATATCGGGCTTCGAAGCGGGGTTGACGGGCTCGTCAACTTCGCACAACGCATTTTGCCCGCTCGGTTTTCACCGACGGAACAGGATGTGGACCCAACCGTAAACGTACGAACCCATCGGGGACGGGAACGAGAAAAACCGGGGCGCTTCCGAGAAGGCCCTAGTCCACCGTCCGCCTTAAGGAGCGAACAGGTACCAAAATGAGCAAGATTATCGGCATCGACCTGGGCACCACGAATTCGTGCGTGGCCATCATGGATGGCAAGAACCCGAAGGTGATCGAGAACGCCGAAGGCGCTCGCACGACCCCTTCCGTGGTCGGCTTCCAGGAGGACGGTGAGCGCCTGATCGGCCAGCCCGCCAAGCGCCAGGCGGTGACCAACCCGACCAACACCCTGTTCGCGATCAAGCGCCTGATTGGCCGCACCGCGAACGACCCGGTGGTCGAGAAGGACAAGGGCATGGTGCCCTACGAGATCGTCAAGGGCCCGACCGGCGACGCCTGGGTGAAAGCCCAAGGCAAGGACTACAGCCCGCAGGAAGTGTCGGCCTTCATCCTGCAGAAGATGAAGGAAGCCGCGGAAGCTCACCTGGGTGAGACCGTGACCAAGGCGGTCATCACCGTCCCGGCCTATTTCAACGACGCCCAGCGTCAGGCGACCAAGGACGCCGGCAAGATCGCCGGCCTGGAAGTCCTGCGCATCATCAACGAGCCGACCGCGGCGGCCTTGGCCTATGGCCTGGACAAGAACGACGGCAAGAAGATCGCCGTCTACGACCTGGGCGGCGGCACGTTCGACGTCTCGATCCTGGAAATCGGCGACGGCGTCTTCGAAGTGAAGTCGACCAACGGCGACACCTTCCTGGGCGGTGAAGACTTCGACCTGCGGATCGTCGACTACCTGGCCGACGAGTTCAAGAAGGAGCAGGGCGTCGACCTGCGCAAGGACAAGCTGGCCCTCCAGCGCCTGCGCGAGGAAGCGGAAAAGGCCAAGAAGGAGCTGTCCTCGACGGCTCAGTACGAGGTCAACCTGCCGTTCATCAGCATGAACGCCTCGGGCCCGCTGCACCTGAACATCAAGCTGTCGCGCGCCAAGCTGGAAGCCCTGGTCGACGACCTGATCGCCCGCACCATCGGTCCGTGCGAACAGGCCCTCAAGGACGCCGGCCTGAAGAAGAGCGACATCGACGAAGTGATCCTGGTCGGCGGCATGAGCCGCATGCCCAAGGTCCAGCAGGCGGTGCAGGACTTCTTCGGCCGTGAGCCGCACAAGGGCGTGAACCCGGACGAAGTCGTGGCGCTGGGCGCCGCGGTGCAGGCCGGCGTGCTGCAAGGCGACGTCAAGGACGTGCTGCTGCTGGACGTGACCCCGCTGACCCTGGGCATCGAGACCCTGGGCGGTGTGTTCACCCCGCTGATCGAACGCAACACCACCATCCCGACCAAGCGCTCGCAGACCTTCTCGACCGCCGACGACAACCAGTCGGCCGTGACGATCCGCGTGTTCCAGGGCGAACGCCCGATGGCCGTCGACAACAAGGTCCTGGGTCAGTTCGACCTGGTCGGCATCCCGCCGGCCCCGCGTGGCATTCCGCAGATCGAAGTCACCTTCGACATCGACGCCAACGGCATCGTGCAGGTCCACGCCAAGGACAAGGCGACCAACAAGGAGCACTCGATCCGCATCCAGGCCAATGGCGGCCTGTCGGACGCGGACATCGAGCGCATGGTCAAGGAAGCCGAGGCCAACAAGGCCGCGGACGAAGGCAAGAAGAAGCTGGTCGAGGCCAAGAACCAGGGCGAGGCGATCCTGCACTCGACCGAGAAGGCCCTGGCCGAGCACGGCGACAAGGTCGGCGCGGCTGAAAAGGGCGCGATCGAGACCGGCATCACCGAGCTGAAGACGGCTCTGGAGGGCGAAGACGTCGAGGCCATCCAGGCCAAGACCCAGGCGCTGATCCAGGCCTCGATGAAGCTGGGCGAGGCGATGTACGCCGCCCAGTCGGGTTCGGAAGACGGCGCTGACGGCGCCGAAGCCGCGGACGATGGCGTCGTCGACGCCGAGTTCGAAGAAGTCGACGACAACAAGCCGGCGAACTAATCGCCATGCGCGCGCCGCGGAACATGCTCGATAGCTCTGTTTCGCGGCCGCGACCTCTTGCCGCTTCGCCCGAGGACGCCTTGCGCCGGGCCGCGTGCTATCCCACCTCTTCCTTCATCAACGCCACTTTCGTGGGCCTTTTGGGCGCCAGACGCTGACGATGCGCGACTATTACGAAATCCTCGGCGTGACCCGGACCATCGATGATGCTGGTCTGAAGTCCGCGTTCCGCAAACTGGCGATGGAACACCACCCGGACCGCAATGGCGGCTGCGAGAACGCCACCGGCCGGTTCAAGGAAATCAACGAGGCCTATTCGGTCCTTTCCGATGCGCAGAAGCGCGCAGCCTACGACCGCTTCGGCCATGCCGGGGTCAATGGCGGCCAAGGCGGCGGCGCGGGCGGCTTCGGCGGCCAGGGCTTCGACGCCGGCGATATCTTCAACGATGTCTTCGGGGATGTGTTCGGCGAGATGTTCGGCGGCGGTCGTCGCCAGTCGAACGGTCCCCAGCGCGGCCAGGACCTGCGCTACGATCTGGAGATCTCCCTGGAGCAGGCCTATGCCGGCGCCGAGGTCGAGATCAAGGTGCCCGCCGCCATGACCTGCGAGGTCTGCGAGGGCTCGGGCGCCAAGCCCGGCACCAATCCTACTGTCTGCGGCACCTGCGGCGGCGCTGGCCGGGTCCGCGCCACCCAGGGCTTCTTCGCGGTCGAGCGCGGCTGCCCGCGCTGCGGCGGCTCGGGCCGCATGATCCTCGACCCCTGCACCAACTGCCACGGCCACGGCCAGGTGCGCCGCGAGCGCATCCTGTCGGTCCGCATCCCGGCCGGCGTCGATGACGGCGCCCGCATCCGCCTGGCGGGCGAGGGCGACGCGGGCGCGCGCGGCGGCCCGCGCGGCGACCTCTACATCTTCCTGTCGGTGACCCCGCACGAGCTGTTCGAGCGCGATGGCCTGGACCTCCTCTGCACCGTGCCGGTGCCGATGACCACGGCCGCTCTCGGCGGCGAGATCGAGGCTCCGTGCCTGCTGGGCGGCGAGACCTGTGACGGCGAATGCCGCATCACCGTCGCCGTCCCCGAAGGCGCCCAGACCGGCAAGACCGTCCGCCTCAAGGGCAAGGGCATGCCCTCCCTGCGCAGCCGCCAGCGCGGCGACCTGGTCGTCGAACTCTTCGTCGAGACCCCGACCCACCTGTCCGCGCGTCAGAAGGAACTGATGCGCGAACTGGCGGGCCTGTGCGGCGAGAAGCAGAACCCCAAGTCGGCCAACTTCGTCGGCAAGGCGAAACGGTTCTGGGAAGAGGTGACGGGGAACTAGGGCTTTCCCGTCGGTCGTCTTTCTTCCGCTCGGACAGCCGCGCGGCGGTTGTAGCGGCCCAGAACCCAGATCGCCACGAGCAGCAGGGTCAGCGCGATGGCGGCGACGCCCGCGGCAGCGCCCATCATGGACTTCAGGGTCTCATCGTCCGGCCGGATCATCGCGCGGGGTTCCGGTGGGCGGAAGACAAGCGGGATCGTGACGGAGCCCGGTGGCCCGTTGGGGTCGGGCACGGTCATCTGGAACTTCGACGCCATCTTCAGCGCCGCTTCGCCGAAATGCTCGCCGGTCGGCGACTCTTCCAAGACCATGCAGCCGTCCAGCCGCCCGTTGGCCATCACGTCGCACTGGATCGTCGCCTTGCCGGGGATGTCATGCCGCGCGGCGCGCGCCGGATAGAATTCGGCGAGATCCTCGCCGGAGGGCTTCACCAGCCAGTCGGGCCGGCGGATCAGCGTGCCGGCGGGCGGCGATGGCGAGGCTGTCGTCATGCGGCAGGCTCAACCGGGCATGGATCGTTCGTCAAGCGGCTTCGAAAGTGGGTCGAGCGGTGTTCCATCCCCCGATTTCCTTAACGCCGACTCTTAACGTGGGGCGCGACGCTCTGTACTTTCCGGCGTCATGAACGCCCACGCCACGCCGACCCCTGCGCACCTTCTCGACCCCACCGGCGCGACGCCGGTGATGCAGCAGTTCTTCGAGATGAAGGCGCGGCAGCCCGATGCGTTGATCTTCTTCCGCATGGGCGATTTCTACGAGCTGTTCTTCGACGACGCCTACAAGGCCGCCGCCGCCCTGGGCATCAGCCAGACGTTCCGGGGCACGCATGCGGGCCAGCCGATCCCGATGGCGGGCGTGCCGCAGCACGCGGCCGAGGCGTATCTCTCCAAGCTGATCCGCATGGGCTTCAAGGTCGCCGTCTGCGAGCAGATGGAAGACCCGGCCGAGGCCAAGAAGCGCGGCTCAAAGTCGGTGGTCCGCCGCGACATCGTCCGGGTGGTGACGCCGGGCACCCTGACCGAGGACGGCCTGCTGGACGCGCGCGGGGCCAACCGCCTGGCCGCCGTCGCCATCCGCGCGGGGCAAGCGGCCGTGGCGTCGGTCGAGCTGTCCACCGGCGAGGTCGAGGTCTTCGCCCTGGCCAAGGAGGCCGTGGCCCCGATCCTCGCCGCCCTGGCCCCGTCCGAAACCTTGGTCGCCGACCGCCTGCTCTCCGACGACAGCCTGTCCCAGACCCTGAAGATCTGCGGCGGTCTGGTGCAGCCGATGCCTTCGGCGCTGTCGGAGCCGCAGGCGTCTGAAGCCCGCGTGAAGCGCCTCTACGGCGTTGACACCCTGGATGGCTTCGGCGGACTGACGCCGGCCGAGATCGGGGCCTTGGGCCTGATCGCCGCTCACCTGGAGATGACCCAGGCCGGCAAGCTGCCGGCCCTGCGCGCGCCGCGTCGCGCGGCCGACGCCGACGTGATGGCCATCGACCCGGCCACGCGCGGCAGCCTGGAGATCGACCGCACCCAGACCGGCGACCGCAACGGCTCGCTGCTGGCCTGTATCGACCGCACGGTTTCGGCTGGCGGCGCTCGGATGCTGGCTTCGCGCCTGGCTCGGCCGTTGCTGGACGTCGGCGCCATCGATCAGCGCCTGGACGCCGTCGAGTGGTTCGTCGAGCACCGCCAACTACGCCAGCGCCTGCGCGAGGTGCTCAAAGGTTCGGGCGACATGGCCCGCGCCCTGTCCCGTCTGGCCCTGGGCCGGGGCGGTCCGCGCGATCTGGGCACGCTGCGCGACACCCTGAAGGTCGGCGAACGCCTGGCCGGCATGGCGGGTGGTTCGCCCGATCCGCTGTCGCCGCCGCCGTTCGAGCTGGAGCACGCCTTCAAGGCCCTGACGCCGTCGCTGCACGAGGGCCTGTCGCAGTTCCTGACCGTGCTGGAGCAGGGCCTGGGTCCCGACCTGCCGGCCCTGGCCCGCGACGGCGGCTTCGTCGCCGCCGGCATCCGGCCCGAGCTGGATCAGGCGCGCGGCCTGCGCGACGACAGCCGCAAGGTCATCATCGCCCTCGAGGCCCAGCTGATGGCCGAGAGCGGCGTGCCGCTGAAGATCCGTCACAACGGCGTGCTCGGCTATTTCGTCGAGGCCACGGCCGGCAAGGCCGACCCGCTGTTCCAGCCGCCGCTGAACGCCACCTTCATCCACCGTCAGACCCTGGCCAACCAGGTGCGCTTCACGACAGTGGAGCTGGCTGACCTGGACGCCCGCATCGCTCAGGCCGCCGAGCGCGCCCTGGCCATGGAGGTCGCCGCCTTCGAGGACTGGCGCGAACTGGCCCGCACCCAGGCCGACGCCATCCAGATCGCCGCCGAGGCCCTGGCGCGTCTGGACGTCGCCTCGGCCTTGGCCGAATGGGCGGAAGACTCCGGCGCGGTGCGGCCGATCGTCGACAAGTCCTACGCCTTTGACGCCAAGGGCGCCCGCCACCCCGTCGTGGAGGCGGCGGTGAAGCGCGCCGGCGACCCCTACACGCCCAACGACTGCTGCCTGGACGCCTCGGGCGAGACCGGCGCGCGGCTGTCGATCGTCACTGGGCCGAACATGGCCGGTAAGTCGACCTTCCTGCGCCAGAACGCCCTGTTGGCCATCTTGGCTCAGTCGGGTTGCTACGTGCCCGCCGCCAGCTTCCGCCTCGGCGTCGTCGATCGCCTGTTCAGCCGCGTCGGCGCCGGCGACGACCTGGCCCGTGGCCGATCGACCTTCATGATGGAGATGGTCGAGACCGCCGCCATCCTGACCCAGGCCGGTCCGCGCTCGCTGGTGATCCTGGACGAGATCGGCCGGGGCACGGCCACCTATGACGGCCTGGCCATCGCCTGGGCCTGCGCCGAGGCCCTGCACGACACCAACCAGAGCCGCGCCCTCTTCGCCACGCACTATCACGAGCTGGCGACACTGGAGGAGCGGATGGCGTACGTCTCCAACCTCAGCCTTCGGGCCAAGGAGTGGAACGGCGACCTCGTCTTCCTGCACGAGGCTGCGGCGGGTCCGGCCGACCGCTCGTACGGCGTGCAGGTGGCCAAGCTGGCGGGCGTGCCGGGTCCGGTGGTCCACCGCGCCCGCGAGGTGCTGGATCGCCTGGAGAGCAAGGACCAGTCGCCGGCCAAGCTGGACGACCTGCCGCTGTTCGCCGTGAGTCAGGCCGCCGCGCCCGTGCTCGTCAAAGCGGCGCCGAGCGCCGTCGAGGACACCTTGTCCGACCTGGACGTTGACGGCATGAGCCCGCGCGAGGCCCTGGAGGCCCTCTATCGTCTTAAGGGTCTCCTCAAGACCTAACGGGTATACCATCTAATCAACATGCCCCGTCGCCTTCGCCCCACCCGCCTGGAACACGTCGTCGATGGTCACGCCCTGCGGGCCCGACTGTCGGCCGCCGCCCTCGACGCCATCGGCAACGAGGCCGAGCAGCGCGCGCGGGCCATCGAGATCCTCAAGCAGGCCCTGTTCCGGGGCCGGATGATCGCCAAGGAGCGGCTGGAGAACGGCGCCAGCGGCGTCGAGACCGCCCGCCTGATCAGCGGCGTCACCGACGAGGTGATCACCGCCCTCTACGACTTCACCACCGTCCACGTGTTCCGGGCCCGCAACCCGACCGAGGGTGAGCGCCTGTGCCTGCTGGCCGTCGGCGGCTATGGCCGGGGCACCCTGGCGCCGTTCTCGGACATCGATCTGCTGTTCCTGCGGCCCTACAAGCAGACGCCGCACGCCGAGAGCGTGATCGAGTTCATGCTCTATGCGCTGTGGGATCTGGGCTTCAAGGTCGGCCACGCCTCGCGGACCATCGAGGAGTGCGTGCGCCTCTCGAAGGAAGACTTCACGATCCGCACCTCGATCCTGGAGGCCCGCCGCCTGACCGGCGACGAGCGCCTGGCCGCCGACCTGCAGAAGCGCTTCCGCGACGACGTCATGAAGGGCACCGGCGCCCAGTTCGTCGCCGCCAAGCTGAAGGAGCGCGACGACCGCCAGGCCCGCGCCGGCGCCAGCCGCTACATGGTCGAGCCCAACGTCAAGGAAGGCAAGGGCGGCCTGCGCGACCTCCACACCCTGATGTGGATCGCCGAATATCTGCATCCCGTGGACCGTCCCGAGGACGTCTTCAAGATGGAGGTGTTCTCCGGCCGCGAGACCAAGGCCTTCATCCGCGCCTTCGATTTCCTGCACGCCGTGCGCGCCCATCTGCACTTCACGACGGGCCGGCCGGAAGAGCGCCTGACCTTCGACCTGCAGCCCGAGATCGCCCGCCGCATGGGCTATGGCGATCGGGGCGACGCGCCGGCGGTCGAGCGGTTCATGCGCCGCTACTTCCTGATCGCCAAGGAGGTCGGGGCCCTGACCCGCGCTTTCTCGGCCAAGCTGGAAGCCGAGCACTTCAAGAACGAGCCCAAGGGCATCTCCCGCTTCCTCCCCGGCCAGCGGCCCAAGCGCAAGGCGCTGGATGTCGAGGGGTTCTTCGAGGACAACGGCCGCCTCAATATCGACGGGCCGGCCGTGTTCGAGGCCGACCCGGTCAACCTGATCCGCCTGTTCAAGATCGCCGACGAGCGCGACCTTGATCTGCACCCCGACGCCTTCACGGCCGTGACCCGCAGCCTGTCGCTGATCACCTCGAAGGTGCGCCGTGACCCGCACGCCTGCCGGGCGTTCCTGGACCTGCTGGCGCGCGGCAAGCGCAGCTATCGCACCCTGACCCTGATGAACGACGCCGGCGTGCTGGGCCGTTTCATCCCCGAGTTCGGCCGCGTCGTCGCCCAGATGCAGTTCAACATGTACCACTCGTACACGGTGGACGAGCACACCCTGCGGGCCGTCGGCGTGATCGGCGACATGGCCGCCGGGCGGCTGGTCGAGGACCATCCGCTGTCGGTGTCGATCATGCCGCTGATCGAGGATCGCGAGGCCCTGTTCCTGGCCATGCTGCTGCACGACACCGGCAAGGGCGGGGTCGGCGGCCAGGAGAAGGCCGGGGCCCGCTCGGCCCGCAGCGCCTGCGAGCGGCTGGGTGTCGACCGGACCAAGGTCGAGCTGGTCGCCTGGCTGGTCGAGCATCACCTCGTCATGAGCGACTTCGCCCAGAAGCGCGACGTGTCCGACCCCGGCACGGTCGCCGCCTTCGCGCGCATCGTCGAGAACCCCGAGCGCCTGCGCCTGCTGCTGGTCATCACCGTCGCCGACATCCGCGCCGTCGGGCCGGGCGTATGGAACGGCTGGAAGGGCCAGCTGCTGCGCGAGCTCTACAACGCCACCGAGGCGGTGTTCCGGGGCGGGCGCGGCAGCGACGCCGCCGCCAATGTCCTGCGCCATCAGGAGAGCCTGGCCGAGAACGCCCGCGCCACGCTGCTGGAGATTGATCCGGCCGCCCAGGGCTGGGTGTCGGCGATGGAAAACGCCTATTTCAGCGCCTTCCCGCAGGACGAGCTGTTCGAGCACGCCGCCCTGGCTCGCCGCGCCGTCATCCAGGGCGGGGCCGCCGCCGAGGGCCGCGTGCAGCCCAACCAGAACGCCGCCGAGATCGTGGTCGCCGCCAAGGACCGTCGCGGCCTGTTCGCCGATCTGGCCATGGCCATCTCGGCCCTGGGCGGCAATGTCGTCGGGGCCCGGGTCTTCACCTCCCGCCAGGGCCAGGCCCTGGACGTCTTCTATGTGCAGGACGTGACCGGCGCGCCGTTCGGCTGCGAGAACCCGCGCGCCCTGCGCCGGCTGGCCGACGCGCTGGAGGCCGCCGGCAAGGGCGAGCCGCTGGGCGTGGAGCCGCGCCGAGGCTCGGAGCTGTCGCGCGCCGCCGCCTTCGCCATCGCCCCGACCGTGACCGTCGACAACGAGGCCTCCAACGACGCCACCGTGGTCGAGGCCTCGGGCCGCGACCGTCCGGGCCTGCTGCACGCCCTGGCCAAGACCCTGGCCGACAACGGCCTGTCCATCCAGTCGGCCCATATCGACGGCTATGGCGAGCGGGCGGTCGACGCCTTCTACGTCCAGACGCCGGAGGGCGGGAAGCTGACCGAGACCCGCAAGGTCAACGCCGTGAAGGCCGACCTGCTGGCCGCCCTGGAGCAGAACGAGGCCACCGCCCCGGCCGCGCGTCCGGGCCTCAAGCGGGCGCGGGCCAGCGTGGCGCGGTAGGCTGTCTTGCCGCCGTCACGGATCGCCGCCTAGACTCCGTCCGTAACCGGGGAAGAGACATGAAGCCGCCGATCAAGAGCCTGGCCGACCTCAAGCCCGCGGTGACCGCCGGGGCCTATGCCCGCCCCACCCCGAAGGTGGTGCGTCGCAAGACCGCCAAGGTGCTGACGCCGGAGGAGAAGGCCGCTTTCCTGGCCTCGCGCCCGGATCTCTCGTCGAAGTCCTGAGCGGGATCGACATCGCCGGGCTGGCTGCTTAGACCTTCCCATAGGTTGAGTTTGGGGCGGGCATGGCGAGCCATACATCGGGAAGCACGGCGACGAACGACGTCTGGGCGCTGTGGGACAAGCTCAGACGCCTGTTTCCGACCTGGAGCCTGCTGCCGGAGGCCTTCTACACACCCGGCGCCTGGGGCTATGTCGGCGTCGATTTCGTCAGCGGCTTCCGCAGGAACCCCTCGACCTTGAAGACCTTCGACCTGCTGAAGGACGTCGACGACGCCCGCTTCGACGCCCTGTCGGCCCTGGCCAACCTCAATGCCCGCCGCCAGGAGCAGCTGCTGCGGGCGGTGGTCATCGGCTACCTGACCCTGCCGCTGACCATCACGGCCCTGGCGGCCGACCTGGCCGGCGACAGCGTCATGGGCCTGCTGCGCGAGCACACCACCGTGGCGATCCAGATCGGCGCGATGATCACCCTGGGGCCGCTCGGCTATTTCCTCAGCCACTGGCGTTCGCGCCAGATCGTCGGGGTGCTGGACTTGATCCGCATCGAACGCGGTCAGGCCCCGTTCACGGCGCTGGAGTTGCGGGAGGAGTAGGGGAGGTGGGCGAAGGTTCGCCCTTAGCGACGAGCGGGTCTACGACGTCTCCGCTGTGTCTCGGGTAATGTGTCGTGAGCTGGATCATGCTTAGCAGCATCGTGATGCCGAGAGCGGAGCCCGTGATGAGTAGCGCCAGGGAAACTGGGCCCCGGCCATTGATCACCAGCATGAGCAGGGTCTCACTAAACAGCGTGAGCCGAACGCTGTTGAAAAACGGACTGCCGAGACGCGATCCGAACAGGCCCCAAACTGGATCCAAGAGCGGTATCGAGCGCATTTGAAAGTAGTAACGGTCACTACCGTCGCCATCTCTCATATCTCGATTGGCGCAGTTCACGGCATGGCGGACGTCTCGATCCAAGACCATTCGCAAGAAGATCAGGCCAAGCACCGTCCCGGAGACAATGAGAAAGATTCCCGCTGTCGAATCGCTGATGACGTTCCCGAATTGAAGAACGAGGGCAAACAGGCCGCCTGAAATCGCAAAGGCCAGCGCCAAGATAGACGTAAGGGCTGAAAGGCCGACGGTTGAGCCGGTTTTGCGTTTTGACATGGCTGAAGCATGCAATGTTTGCGGGAATGTTCGCAACAGATCGCAGTTCGACCCAGCACAGGCCCCCACCTGACCTGCTTCCGCAGGTCTGTCCGCCCCCAAACGGGGCGGAGAGTAGAACGTTCTCCTCCCTCTTTGGGGAGGGGGCCGCCGAAAGCTAAGCCACCGCGTGGTCCTTGAGCACGCCCAGCGTCACCACGGCCAGCATCTCCTCGTGGGTGGCGTCCAGCACCACCTGCGGGGCCATGCCGGCGTCGAGGGCTTCCTTCCAGCGGCCGGCGCACAGGCACCAGCGGTCGCCGGCCTTCAGGCCCGGGAAGGCCAGTTCGGGGCGCGGGGTGGAGAGGTCGTTGCCCTGGGCCTTGGAGAACGCCAGGAAGTCGTCGGTCATCACCGCGCAGACGGTGTGCAGGCCCAGGTCGTGCGGACCCGTCTCGCAGCAGCCGTTGCGGTAGAAGCCGGTGACCGGGTCCATAGAGCAGGGGACGAGTTCGCCGCCCATGACGTTCTTGGCGCTCTTGTCGTACCGGGTGGTGCTCATGCGGCGATCCTAGACTAGGGTCGCGGCCGAAGCGAGCAGAGCAGGGACTTTACCAGTGACCGACACCGCCATTCGTCCCCGCCGCAGCGCTCTCTACATGCCGGCCTCCAACGCCAAGGCCGTGGAGAAGGCCCGCACCCTGGACGCCGACGTCATCATCCTCGACCTGGAGGACGCCGTGGCGCCGGAGATGAAGCCGGCGGCGCGCGAGGCGGCCGTGGCGGCGGTCAAGGCCGGCGGCTTCGGGGCGCGCGAGGTGGTGATCCGGGTCAATGGCCTGGACACCCCCTGGGGCGCCGACGACCTGCATGCGGCCGCAGAGGCCGGGCCGGACGCGGTGCTGGTCCCCAAGATCAACGACGCCGACGACGTGCGGCTCTACGACCAGCGCCTGAACGCCGCGCCGCCCCATACGCGGCTCTGGACGATGATCGAAACCGCCAAGGCCGCCTTCCACCTGTGGCAGATCGCGGGCGCCACGCACGGCACGCGGCTGTCGACCTGGGTGATGGGCGTCAACGACTTCGCCAAGGAGATGCGGGCCCGCCAGACGCCCGACCGCGCGCCGTTCCTGCCGCTGCTGACCCTGTCGGTGGCGGCGGCGCGGGCTCACGGCCTGACCATTCTGGACGGGGTGCACAACGACATCGAGGACCTGGCGGCGCTGGAAGCTGTCTGCGTCCAGGGCGTGGATTTCGGCTTCGACGGCAAGACGCTGATCCATCCCAAGCATCTTGAGATTTGCAACCGGATGTTCTCGCCCTCGCCCGAGGACATCGCCTGGAGCCAGGCGGTCATCGCCGCCTTCAACGCGCCCGAAAATGCTGGCAAAGGGGCGTTGCGGGTCGATGGCAAGATGGCCGAGCGCTTGCATCTGTCGCAGGCGCAGCGTCTTGTCGCGGTGGCGGAGGCCATTTCGGCACGGTCTGACGCCTAGGGGGCGCTAAAGGTTTCGTATGCGGGCTATCGTTCTATCCGTCGTCCTGATGGCCAGTCCCGCGCTGGCGCAGCAGACTCCGGCGCCGCCCGCCGGTTATGTGCCGACCTTCGGGGCCCAGGCCGCGCCGCCGGTCGTTCCCGCGCCGCCCAGCGATGCGCCGCAAGCCACGGCGCCTGAGGCCGCTCCCGCTCCGGATTCCTCGCAGATCCCGCAAGCCATCGACCCGCTGGCCGACCTGATCTCGCAGACCAACCAGCCCGTGGACGAAGAGGCGGCCGAGACGGCCAACAAGCCCGCGCCCAAGCACCGGGCGACCATCCTGCCGATCCCACCGCCCGAGCCCGAGGCTCCCGCCGGCGGCGAGCTGACCAAGGCCCAGGTCTACGAGCTGCGGGTCAAGGGCTCGATCGCGGCCGCCCAGAATCTGCAAGGGCCGCTGGACGGCGGCTGGAACGTCGCCGCGACCACGGGCGGTCAGCTCTATGCCCTGCAGATCGTCGACAAGGCCGGCGGCTATGGCGAGCTGGAAGGCGCCTGGCGCGACGTGCGTCGTCCTGGGAGCGTGGGCTCGACAGGCCTGATCGACGACCTGCGCCGTGACGGCAGCGACGTCGTCGTCCGCTTCAGCCCCAAGGGCGGCCAGTCCTCGGTGCTGACCCTGCGGCCGTCGGGCTATGAGCGCTGGTCGGGCGAGCTGGTCGAGAACGGCGTCACCCAGGCGGTCAGCGCTGAACACATCCTCCCGCAAGCCCCGCCGGGCTACGAGTCGCAGGGCCGTGGCCCCTATGTCTGGCCGCCGCGCATCGTGGCCCGTCCGGCCGCGCCCGCCGCTTCGGCCCCGGCCTGCTCGACCAAGGGCAAGAAGGGCAAGGCGCTGAAGGCCGCCAAGGCCAAGTGCGCCGCCGCGGCCCGCAAGGGCGGCAAGGCCTCGGCCCTGAAGAAGGGCAAGGGAAGCAAGGCCAAGGCGACCACCGGCAAGAAGGGCAAGGCGACAGCCTCGAAGAAGAGCTCGGCGAAAAAGAAGAAGCGCTAGGCTTTCAACGCCTGCCGCGCCGCCGCGATGGGGGCCGCGAGGTCCGTGTAGGCGGCGGCCGGGCTGTGGCCCCAGACCGGACCCGGCCAGGCGGGATCGTCCTTGCGGCGACCCACGACATGGACGTGCAGCTGGGCGGTGACATTGCCCAGGGCGCCCACATTGAGCTTGTCGACCGTGAGGCCCAGCACCGCCCCGACTGCGCGGACGGCGGTCCCGGCCAGGACGATCTCCTCCATCAGCTGGATGCGATGGGCGGTGTCCAGCTCCTCGATCTCCCGCAGGCCGGGCTGGCGCGGGATCAGCACCAGCCACGGATAGCGGGCGTCGTCCTGCAGGCGGACCTCGCAGAGGGGCAGATCGGCGACCTTGTGCGACGTGGCGACGAAGGCGGGGTCGAGGATGAAAGCTTGCGTCTCTTCAGCCACGTTTCGGAACCGCCGCCCAGTAGTCGAAGTCGAGAATGACGGCCGGATCGTAGACCCCTTCGCCGTCCTTGTCCGGGAAGTCGTCGCAAGGCCGGTCCTTGGTGGCGACAAGCCGCAGACGCAGGGCGCCGACGCTGCCGAGGTTGGCCTTGTCCAGCACCTGGCTCCAGGCGAACACCGTGCCGCCGGCGAAAAACGGGGCCACGTGCCGGCCGCCGTTGATCGCCAGGATCATCCCGGCGTTCTGCAAGCCGTTGAATGACAGCGCCTTGGCCGTCGAGATCACCACGCCGCCATAGACCAGGCGCTTGCCGGACGGGTCCTTGCCGCGCTCGAACTGGTTGAAATGGACCTTGGCCGTGTTCTGCCACAGCCGCGTGGCCATCTGGGCTTCCGCCTCCTCCACCGCCATGCCGTCGACATGGTCGATCTTCTCGCCGACCGCGTAATCCTCGAAGGCGTGCGGCGCGCCGGCCAGGGCCCAGTTGTAGCGGCTGAAGTCGAGGTCCGGCGGAACCACAAGGTCGGCCGGGGCCACCGCCGCCGACAGGGTCGGCACGGATTGCTCGGCGATCTGGGCGTCTGGATCGCGCTTTCGCACCATCACCCAGCGCACATAGCTCAGCACCGACTCGCCAAACTCGTCCTGGCCGGTCGTGCGGACGTAGACGACGCCGGTCTTGCCGTTGGAATTCTCCTTCAACCCGATCACGTCGGAGATGGCGTTCAGGGTCATGCCGTCGGTGATCAGCTTGTGGAACCGCCCTTCGGCGTAGCCCAGGTTGGCGACCGCGTTCAGGCTGATGTCCGGCACGGTCTTGCCAAAGACGACGTGGAAGGCGATCAGCGGATCGACAGCGGCATGGCGGAAGCCGCAATCCTTGGCGAAGGCCTCGGAAGAGAAGAGCGCGAAGCGCGTCCCGTAAAGCGCCGTGTACAGCGCGACGTCGCCGGCGGTGACCGTCCGGGGCGTGGCGTGGACCAGTCTCTGACCGAGGCGAAAGTCCTCGAAGAAATGGCCCGGATCGGTCTTGCTCATCCCCGGTGATCCTTATCGTTGTTCATCCATCTTTGCCGCAGTGCAGCGAAACCGGAAAGAGGGCTTGAGACTGAGCCGCGACGGGTCTAGACCGCGCCCGACATTTCACTGTCCACAGCCTTGATGGAGACCCCATGGCTCGCGCGAAGATCGCCCTTATCGGCGCCGGCATGATCGGCGGCACCCTGGCCCACATCGCCGCTCGCGAAGAGCTGGGCGACGTGATCCTGTTCGACATCGCCGAAGGCACCCCGCAGGGTAAGGCGCTCGACATCGCCGAAGCCTCGGCCGTGTTCGGCAAGGACGTGGCCCTGAAGGGCGCCAACGCCTACGAGGACATCGCCGGCGCCGACGTCTGCATCGTGACCGCCGGCGTGCCGCGGAAGCCGGGCATGAGCCGCGACGACCTGCTGGGCATCAACCTGAAGGTCATGAAGGCCGTCGGCGAAGGCATCAAGGCCCACGCTCCGAACGCCTTCGTCATCTGCATCACCAACCCGCTCGACGCGATGGTCTGGGCCCTGCAGCAGTTCTCGGGCCTGCCCAAGGAAAAGGTCATCGGCATGGCCGGCGTCCTCGACTCGGCCCGCTTCGCCTACTTCCTGGCTGAAGCCACCGGCGTGTCGGTCGAAGACATCCACGCCTGGACCCTGGGCGGTCACGGCGACGACATGGTCCCGATGGTTCGTCACTCGACGGTCGGCGGCTTGCCGCTGCCGGAACTGGTCAAGCAAGGCTGGCTGACTCAAGAGAAGCTGGACGCCATCGTCGAGCGCACCCGCAAGGGCGGCGGCGAGATCGTCGCCCTGCTGAAGACCGGCTCGGCCTTCTACGCCCCGGCGGAATCGGCGATCGCCATGGCGACGTCGTACCTGAAGGACAAGAAGCGCGTCCTGCCGTGCGCCACCTTCCTGACCGGCCAATACGGCCTGGACGGCCTGTATGTCGGCGTGCCGGTCGTCATCGGCGCCGGCGGCGCCGAGAAGATCGTCGAGTTCGAAACCAACGAAGCCGAAAAGGCGATGTTCGCCGCCTCTGTCGCGTCGGTCCAAGGCCTGATGGAAGCCTGCAAGGCCATCGACAGCTCGCTGGTCTAAGCGACTTTCGATCCTAAGAACGACGAAGGGCGGCTCCTCGCGGGGCCGCCCTTTTTTCTTGGGAGAAGCTAACCCCCCCGGCATCAAGTCGTGCTCGCACAGTGGCCGTAAGTCGACTTCAGCCATGCTGGGCGATTTAGCTATGACCTAAGCCCCCCTCCTCAAAACCGCACGAGACTCAGGCAACTTCAAAAGAGGTTGCCATGATCGATTCAGCTCAAGCCGAAAAATGGCTTCAGGAAGCAAAACGAGAGATCGTTCGATATGAGGAAACGGGGGATGACTATCATCTCTCCAGAGCGCTGAAACTCATCGCTCTCGTGGCTAGCAATACGCTCTAGTGCGCTGCGTCGCCCGGCTCCTGGGAGATCTCTTCCAGGGTCTTGCCGACCTGCTTGGCGCCGTAGTCCTTGGCCACATCGCCCAGCGAGAGGATGCCGGTCAGGTTTCCGGACTCGTTGAGCACCACCAGGCGACGGACCTGATTGTTGGCCATCTTGGCGGTGGCGTCGGCCAGGATGTCGTCTTCCTTCACGCTCAGCACCTCGCCGTCGGACATCACGTCCGAGATGGCGCTGTCGAAGCTGCGGCCTTCGGCGACCACGCGCAGGACGATGTCGCGGTCGGTGACCAGGCCCAGCACCTTGCCGTTGTCGACGATCGGCACCACGCCGCTGTCGACCTTGGCCATGGTCTCGGCGACCTGGCGAATGGTGTCGGAGGGACGGGCGACCGAGACCTGGCTGGTCATGGCGTCGCTGACTTTCATGGGGAACCTCGTGGGTTTGAATTCCGAGGCTCTAAAACCCACAGCTTGGGCCAACCGTTCCGCTTTCGGTTGTCACCGGGTGGCCCTATCTAGGCGTTTCGTCTTCCCGGAGCTTCCCATGTCGATCTCGATCCACCAGGCCAGCGTGCCCGTGTTCATCCAAGGCCTGAAGGGTCTGAAGGGCGTGCTGTCCAAGGCCGCCGACCTCGTCGAGGCCAAGAAGTGGGACCCGGACGCCCTGCTGAAGGCGCGGCTCTATCCCGACATGTTCCCGCTGATCCGCCAGGTGCAGATCGCCACCGACTTCGCCAAGGGCGGCGCCGCGCGTCTGGCCGCGCAGGAGGTTCCGGCCTGGGACGACGTCGAGACCAGCTTCGCCGACCTGATCGCCCGCGTCGACCGCGCCATCGCCTATGTCGAGGGCCTGGACGTCGCCGCGTTCGAGGGTGGCCACGACCGTGACGTCCAGCTGGTCCGCCGCGGTGAGACCTACACCTTCAAGGGCCTGGACTATCTGCAGGGCCAGGCGATGCCGAACTTCTTCTTCCACATCACCACGGCCTACGCGATCCTGCGCCACAACGGCGTCGAGGTCGGCAAGCGCGACTTCCTGGGCACGGCCTGATCCATATCCGGGGCGGTCCGGATGGGCCGCCCCTTTGACTCTTCCGCCTTTTCTGTGCATAAGCCCCGGCTTCCGGCGCTTTATCAGCAGCGCCTCCACCGTCACGACCCCGGCCTGTTAGCGCAGGATTCATCCGGACGAGGACGGCGAGGACCCCCATCGACGTGATCGTCCATGGGGGCTGATTGCGTTTGGTCTTGATTTAACCAGGGTTCGACATGTTCGACGGCCTTACAGAGCGACTTTCCGACGTCTTCGAACGTCTTGGCGGTCGCGGCGTGCTGTCCGAGAAGGACATCGACGAGGCGCTGCGCGAAGTCCGCGTGGCCCTGCTCGAGGCCGACGTCGCCCTGCCGGTCGTCAAGGACTTCATCAGCAAGGCCAAGGAACTGGCCGCCGGCGAAGCCGTCATCCGCTCAGTCAAGCCGGCCGACCAGGTGGTCAAGATCGTCTATGACGGTCTGGTCGACATGCTGGGCGGCGAGGTTCCGACAGGCCTGAACCTGGCCCTGAACCCGCCGTCGATCATCCTGATGGCCGGCCTGCAGGGCTCGGGCAAGACCACCACCACCGGCAAGCTGGCGCTGCGTCTGAGCAAGACCGAGCGCAAGAAGGTGCTGGTCGCCTCGCTGGACACCCGCCGTCCGGCCGCCATGGAGCAGCTGGCGACCCTGGCCAAGCAGGTCGAGGTCGAGAGCCTGCCGATCGTTCCGGGCCAGAGCGCCACGGACATCGCCAAGCGCGCCATGACGGCGGCCAAGCTGGGCGGCTACGACGTCCTGATCCTCGACACCGCCGGCCGCACCACGCTGGACGAGGCGATGATGACCGAGGCGGCGGAAATCGCCCGCATCGCTCAGCCGTCCGAGACCATCCTGGTCGCCGACAGCCTGACCGGTCAGGACGCCGTGCGCACGGCCAAGGCGTTCCACGAGCGCCTGCCGCTGACCGGCCTGATCCTGACCCGCGCCGATGGCGACGGCCGTGGCGGCGCGGCGCTGTCGATGCGCCACGTCACCGGCCTGCCGATCAAGTTCCTCGGCGCCGGCGAGAAGATCGACCAGCTGGACGTGTTCGACGCTCGCCGCGTCGCCGGCCGCATCCTGGGTCAGGGCGACGTCGTCGCCCTGGTCGAGAAGGCCGCCGCCGACCTGGACGTGGCCGAAGCCGAGCGCATGGCCAAGAAGCTGGCCAAGGGAAAGTTCGACCTCGACGACCTGGCGGCTCAACTGCGTCAGATGCAGAAGCTGGGCGGCATGGAAGGCATCATGGGCCTGCTGCCCGGTGTCCAGAAGGTCAAGAAGCAGATCGCCGAGAGCGGCGTCGACGACAGCATCTTCCGTCGCCAGCAGGCGATCATCGGCTCGATGACCAAGGAAGAGCGCAAGAAGCCCGACATTCTCGCGGCCTCGCGCAAGCGCCGCATCGCCGCCGGTTCGGGCGTCGATGTGGCCGAGGTCAACCGCCTGCTGAAGCAGCACCGCCAGATGGCCGACATGTTCAAGGCCATGTCCAAGGACGGCGGCAAGGGCATGGCCCGCATGGCCGCCATGATGGGCGGCGGCGACATGGCGCGCATGAAGACCATGGGCGGCGGCAAGATGCCGGTGTCCGATCCCAACGCAGCGGGAGGCCCTGGCGGCGTCCCGGGGCTGCCCGGTCTGCCGGGCCTCGGGGGCGGCGGCGACGCCAAGCCCAACCCTCTCTCCGGCCTGGGCCTGCCCGGCTTCAACCCGTTCAAGAAATAGAACTTTAGACCAAGGACTACCGAAATGCTGAAGATCCGTCTCGCCCGTGGCGGCGCCAAGAAGCGTCCGTACTACTCGATCGTCATCGCCGACAGCCACTCGCCGCGCGATGGCCGCTTCATCGAGAAGGTCGGCACCTACAACCCGCTCCTCAAGAAGGACGACGCCAACCGCGTCACCCTGAAGGTCGAGTCGATCCAAGAGTGGCTCAAGAAGGGCGCTCAGCCGACCGACCGCGTCGCGCGCTTCCTGGCCGCCCAAGGCCTGGTCGCCTGGACCCACGGCAACAACCCGCAAAAGGGCGCGCCGGGCAAGAAGGCCCAAGAGCGCACCGCCGAGCGCGCTCAGCGTGAAGAAGAGCGCAAGCAAGCCGAAATCGACGCCAAGGCCGCCGCCGAAGCCGAGAAGATCGCCGCTGCTGAAGCCGCCGCCGCTGCTGCTGCTGAAGCCGCTGAAGCCGCCGCCGCCGCTGCTGCCGCTCCGGCCGTTGAAGAAGCTCCGGCTGAAGAAGCCCCGGCCGCTGAAGCCGCTGCTGAAGAGGCTCCGGCCGCTGAAGCGCCGGCTGAAGAAGCCTAAGGCTAATCAGGGTTCCAGCGCCGTCGATGCTTTGAGGCTAGGCGGCGC